>DAHVOV010000272.1 GCA_027318645.1 Candidatus Aminicenantota bacterium | reverse complement strand
TATGCAGGGATTCGATGTTGTGGTGGAAATGCCCGATCCCATGCGCCACGCAGGCTTGGGAAAGCGCCATTTCGCCATCGTGCCCGAAGGGAGGGTGCCCGAGGTCGTGGCCCAGGGCGATAGCTTCGATCAGTTCGCGGTTCAATCCAAGGTATTTACCGATCGTGCGTGAGATCTGGCTCAGCTCCAGGGTATGGGTCAGGCGCGTGCGGTAATGATCGCCCTCGGGGGAAATGAACACCTGGGTCTTGTGCTTCAGGCGGCGGAAGGCCTTGGAGTGCAGGATGCGGTCGCGGTCGCGCTGGAACTCGGTGCGCACCGGCGAGGGCCTCTCGGCCCGCTCGCGGCGGGAGGCGGCGCTGCGGGCGGCGCGCGGGTGCAGCACGGCGTCCTCGCGGGCCTCGAGCTCCAGGCGGATGTTCCTCATGGGTTGCTCGCGCAGTCGGGGCAGCAGAACGAGTCCTCGGTGCTCTGCAGCGGGCAGCCGGCGCCGCAGGCGGCGAGCCACTCGCAGCCGCGGCATTGCTCCATGGCCCAGTCGCGGCGGCGCAGGGATTCCAGGAAGTCGTGCCCGTAGATCCTGGCGAACGGGTCGTTGAGGATGTTGCCCAGGGGGCGGAAGAAGCTCTGGCAGGGGATCACCGTGCCGTCTGGCTCCACCGCCAGGTTGTACTTGCCGGCGGTGCACTGCTTGACGCCCAGGTCGTTCTCCACCGGGTTCAGCTTGCAGTACTGGGTCGGCGTGTACCAGATGAAGCGCATGCCGCTCTCCTCGGCCCGGCGGCGCAGGCGGCCCAGCAGCGGCAGCAGCTCCTCCTCGCTCAGGCCGCGGTCGACGCGCCGCGAGCGCCCGGCGCGGATGATGGAGTTGACGGCGACGCTCGTGGTCCCCAGCCCCTTCAGGAAGGGGACGATCTCCTCGATGCCGTCGCGGTTGGCCTGGGTGATCGTGGTGTTGGTCAGCACGTGGATGCCGGCGGCGACGGCGTTGCGGATGCCGCGCACGGTCAGGGCGAAGGCATCGGCCCCCACCATGCGGTCGTGGACGTCGGCGCGGGCCGATTCCAGGGTGACCTGCACGTAATCCAGCCCCGCCTCCTTCAGCCGCCGCACATAGCCGGCGTCGGCCAGGCGCACGCCGTTGGTCAGCAGGCCGGTGATGGCGCCCAGGTCCTCGGCGTAGGCGATCAGCTCGGGGAGGTCGTCGCGCAGCGTCGGCTCGCCGCCGGTGAAGTCGAAGTGCGGGACGCCGTTCTCCCACAGGGTGCGGATCGCCCGGCGCCACTCGCCGGTGCTGAGCTCGGCCGACTCGCGGCGCTGGTTGTAGCAGTGGGAGCAGTCGACGTTGCAGCGGTAGGTCAGCGCCAGGTCCATGCGATAGGGGGCCGAGACCGGGGTCTGGAAGGCCTCGATGGGCTCGATGCCGAAGTAGGTGAGCGGGCAGACGTCGGCGCGGTTGACCAGCAGGTCGATCTTCTCCAGCGTCGCGCGGTAGTCGCGGCCGGCGCGGGCGCGGCCGACGCGGAAGGCGGCGGCCAGGCGCTGCCGCGCCTGCGCCTCCGGGAAGTCGTCAAGGAAATACTTGACCATGGCCGTGGCGGTGGCATTGAGGTGGATGACGCGGTAGGCGTCGACCATGAGGATGGAGCTGCCGTCCCGTTCCACCCGCAGGTGCAGGCGCCGGGCGCCGAACTTCCCGGCGTTGGTATAATGGTACAGCCCGGGCGCCAGCAGCTCGGCATGGCCCTTGCGGGCGTAGGCGCGCCACAGCAGCGGCAGCAGCACGGCCAGCACGGCCAGGAAGGCCAGCAGCGCCGGCAGCAGCCCCTCCGTGCGCCCGTAGCGCGGGACGCCCAGGTCGACGGCCAGGAAGCGGCCGCGGCTGAACAGCCGCGCGGCGAAGGCGGCGGCGAAGGCGGCGGCGGCCAGCGCGACCGCCGTGGCGGCTGCGCCCTTGCGCAGGGAATAGGATTTCATCGTCCGCCTCCGGCGCAGGCGCAGGCGCAGCCGGCGCAGGCGCAGGCGCAGGCACAGGCGCAGCTGTGCCCGCCGCCGCCGCCGCTGTGCCCGCTGGAGCTATAGGTGGGGGCGGGGGGCGGGTTGCTGACGCGGGTGACGGCCTGGGTGAAGGCGGCGCTGTCGCCCAGCAGGGAGCCGGAGAATGCCTGCAGGCTGCCGACCAGGTTGGCGGCCGCGCCCTTGACCCCCTGGCCGAAGCCGCGGCCCGGGGCGGCGGGTCCGCCGCTCCCCGGCGCGCCCTGGGGGAAGCGCTGGTACCAGGGGCCGGTCCGGCCGGGCAGGAAGACCGTGTCGCGCAGGAAGGGCTCCAGCTTGTCCTCGTACTGCGGGTCGAGGGCCAGCCATTCCAGCGACTGCTCCAGTTCCGCGGGCAGAGTATCGCGCGGGCAGGAGCGGACCTGCTCCCAGGCCTTGTTCATGATCGACTGGTAGTAGGCGTTGGTCTCGCGCCGCGAGAAGCCGGCCATCTTCTTCTCCAGGGCGGCGATCATGGCCGTGAACAGCCCCTTGAGCTTCGCCTTGTCCAGGCGGTTCTCCGCGTCGATGGCGGCGAGGAAGGCGGTCTCGTGCTCCTGGAGCTCCGTCCCAGCGCCGGGGGCGGCGTGGTAGCGGTAGTCGCCGGCGCCGAGCGCGCGCACCTCGAGCAGGCCTTTCTTCAGCAGGCCGAAGATGACCAGCAGCAGCACCTTGGCCAGCGGCAGCTCCTGGAGCAACGCCGCCTCGGCGGGCGCCAGGCCGCGCTTGATGCCGCCGCTCTCGATGCCGACGCGGGGCGGCAGGTAGCGCTGCAGGCGCCGGCGGCCGCTGCGCACGGCGAGAACGATGATCAGCGCGATGATCCACACCGGCGCCAGCGAGAAGACGAAGGCGATCAGCGCAAAGACGACCGACAGCAGGGAATGGAGCACGTAGCGCCTCGGCGTCTCGGTCACGGCGGCCACCAGGGCGCGGGGGAAGGAGGCGCCGGCGGCGTAGGGCATGGTAGCGGGCTGGTCGAGCCACAGCCAGCGGTAGACCACGTGGTCGCCCTCCTGAAGCATCTCGCTGGGCTTGTAATCGCCGCCAAAGGCGTGGTATTTCACCCCGTCGGCCGTGCTGCCGGGCGGCAGGTTGAACTGCACCTCGATGCGCTCGGCGCTGCCCGACACGTACTTGGCGTCGTACCAGGTGGTCTTGAACTGCAGGGAGGCGTAGCGGGGGTCCTCGCTGTCGGGGTAGATCATTCGCGGCAGCAGGATGAAGAACTCGAGCGTGCCGCTGCGGCCGGGGGCGATCTCGCTGGCGCCGAGGTGGACCTCGACGCCCGGCTTGACGTACTCGGATTCGCGGATATCGCTGAGCGCTTCTCCCGCGATGCTGGCCCGCGCCGAGCCCAATTGATAGTTCTCGTTGGGCATGCCGATGTCGACGATGTCGACGGCATGGCTGCCCGGCTCCGGGGTGAAGGTGAGGGAATAATGGAGCTCGACCAGGCCGTCGGGACGCACGGTGAGCTCGGCCTTGAGCCCGTCCACCCGGAAATGATAGTCGGCGGCCGCCAGCGGCGCGCAGAGCAGAAGCGCCAACAGCAGGGCCGCGATCCGCGCGCGCGTCACCATTTCGGCTCCTCCTCGAGCTGGTATTGGCTGTGGCAGTACGGGCAGGAAATGAAGACCGCGCCCAGCCGCACCTCCATGGCCTCCTTCTTCAGCTCAGCGCCGCAGTTGCGGCACTTCAGCAGCTGGGTGCTGACGTCGCCGCCGATCTCGATCCGCTGCTGGACGACGACCTCTCGGCGGCGGCGGAAGGCCAGCCAAGCGAGGAAGAGGGAGGCGGCGATCAGCAGCAGGCCGACGGCGACGCGGCCGGTGATCAGGAACGCCAGTCCGATGACGAAGATGACGAAGGAGAAGCCCAGGGCCAGCACGTTTTCCATGGCTGGAACATAGCAAATCCCCCCCGCATTTGCAACCTGGAGTCCCTCGTTCTCAACTCAGGGAAGTCAAAGGGAAACCAGAGGGAAGAATGAGGGAAGAGTGAGTGGGAAAAGCCCCTGCTAGTGTTAGTGTTTGTGTTAGCAACAGCATGGAGCGAAGCTTTAAATTAATCAAAAATTCCTTCCCACTTTGTCTTCCCTCTGCCTTTCCCTCTGTCTTCCCTCTCTCTTCCCTGGAGAACCAATCGCCTTGGTTTAAGAAATTCCTGTTGGACAAAGCCGATGCTACCACTACCACTATCACTATCACTTGCTTGATCTTGTTTACAAACGCACTTGCCCATGGTATGGTGAACGGCCATGAGGATGCCGACGAGACTTTTCGCCAACGCCGTGGCCGCGCTCCTGGCCGCCGCCGCGGTGCCGGCGGCGGCGGCGGATGCGGCCGGCCATTTCCGGCGCGTGGTCTTTGCGCCGGCGTCGCCAACGGCCGGGCATGCGGTCCTGTTCACGGCGAGCGGATTCCGCACGCCGCAGCTGCTCAAATGGGACATGGGGGACGGCACGGTGCTGGTCACCGGCGGCCATGCCGCCCCGGGCGACGACGCCACCCTGTCCTATGTCTATGCCGCTGCCGGCACCTACCTGGTGAAGGTCTTCGACGACGGCGGCAAGGACCCCGTGCCGGCGACGGCCGTCGTCGTGGAGGTCTCCGCCGTCGCCGGGGAGGCGCCGCCCGCCGCCTCAGCAGCTCCGGTTCCTGAACCCAGGCCGGCCGAGCCGGCACCACCGACCCGGGTGGACGCGCCCCCGGCAGCGGCACCGGAGCCGCCGGCCGCGAAAAGCGCCGACGCGCCGCCGGTCGCCGCCGTCCCGGCCGCGCCGACACCGGACGAGGACATGCCGGCGCCCCGCTCCCGAGGCGGCCAGCCGTTCATCAAGCTCGGACCTTTCGCCGGCTGGCTCAAGCCCCGTGACGCCTGGGTCAAGAGGATCTACGGCGACGGCGGGATGCTCTACGGCGCGCGGATCGGCCTCCACCTCTGGAAGGGCTTCTATCTGTGGCTCGGCGCCGCGCATGCCCGGCTGGCCGGCGCCACCACGCTGACCAACGAATCGACCGCCATGACCCTGCTGCCGGCCAGCGCCTTCCTGCGCTTCCATGTCGCGCTGGGGTTCCTGCGGCCCTACGCCGGCGTCGGCTACACCTACCTGGGGTATCTCGAGGCGTCGTCCCTCGGCGAAACCAGGGGCTGGGTGGGGAACGTCGCCTACGAAGCCGGGCTCGAATTGCGCCTCCACCGCCATCTCCTGGTGGATATCGGCGCCCGCTACGACGAGCTCCGCGTCGCTCCGACCGGCTTCGAGATCGACCTCGGAGGCCTCCAAGGCGGGGCTTCGCTGCTGATTTCTTTTTAAATATCGGCTTTTTTGTTGACAGGGTGGCAAAAATATAGCACTATAGTATTTAATTTAGCTCTTCTTAATGGATTTTAAAGATAAAATAAAAGAGCAAATCTCTATCGTCGACGTCGCTTCGCTTTATGTGAGCCTGAAACCGGCAGGCAAGAACTTTAAAGCGCTGTGCCCGTTCCATAGCGAAAAAACCCCCTCCTTCTTCGTCATGCCCGACAAGAACTCGTTCAGCTGCTTCGGCTGCCACCGCTTCGGCGATATCTTCACCATGGTCCAGGAAATGGAGAACGTCACCTTTGTCGAGGCCATGCATTTCCTGGCCGAGAAGTTCAACATCCCCTTCGAGAAGGGGCGCTCCCAGGGCGTGAAGAAGGACGAGTACCTGCAGCTGAACGAAGCGGCGCTGGAATACTTCCGCCAGGGCCTGTCCGCCCCGGGCGAGGGCCGGGCGGCGCTGGACTACCTCCTGCGCCGTGGACTGACGCGCGAGACCATCGAGCTCTTCGCCATCGGCTACGCCCCCGATTCCTGGGACGGCCTGGCCGGCCGGCTGCGGCAGAAGCGGGCGTCGCTGGAGAAGGCCGTGGAGCTCGGCCTGCTGGTGCGCAACGAGAAGGGGCGGATCTACGACCGCTTCCGCGGCCGCGTCATCTTCCCCATCTTCTCCGAGACCGGCTCCATCCTGGCCTTCGGCGGCCGCATCGTCGTCGCCTCCGGCGCCGGCGCCTCCGGCGCGGCCCCGGTCGGGGCTAAGTACCTGAACTCCCCCGACTCGCCGGTCTACCACAAGGGCAACCACCTCTTCGGCTTCCACCTGAGCAAGAACGCCATGAAGGAGGAGAAGGCCGGGCTGCTGGTCGAGGGCTACCTGGACATGATCAGCCTCTACCAGGCCGGCTTCCGCCACGTCGCCGCCTCGCTGGGCACGGCGCTGACCGAGAAGCAGATCCACCTGCTGAAGCGCTTCTGCGGCCAGATCCACCTCTTTTTCGACCGCGACGCCGCCGGCGAGGCCGCCACCATCCGCAACATCGAGAAGCTCTTCGAGCAGAACGTCAACCCGGGCATCGTCCTCATCGAGGGGGCGAAGGACCCCGACGAGTTCGTGCGCGCCAAGGGCGCGGCGGCGCTGCGTGAGGCGCTGCAGCATCCCGAGGACGGGTTCAACTTTCTGCTGGCCAAGGCCGCCCGCGAGTTCGACCTCCGCGACCCGGCCGGCAAGCGCCGCGGGCTGGACATGGCCCTGGCCGTCGTCTCGCGCATCGGCGACCCGGTCATCCGCGAGGAGTACGTGCAGCGCCTGGCCTCCTTTTTCCAGGTGCGCGCCGAGCTGCTCCGGCCCGAGGCCGCCGCCGCCGGCGCCGCCGCCGACGGCAGCGCCGAGCCGCTGGCCATCAGCCTGATGGAGGAGAAGATCCTCGAGGCCGTGCTGCGCGTCCCCGAGGTCGTCCCCGAGATCCGCGAGTTCTTCGACGAGGACCTGCTGGCCGCCCTGGCCGGGCGCAACATCATCCGCCAGCTGTTCGCCAGCCACGCCCGCTGCGGCGAGTTCCGCTTCGCCGAGATCAGCCAGCGCCTGACCCCCGCCGAGCGGGCCCGGCTGCACGAGGTGTTCGCCCGCAAGACGCTCGCCTGCAAGGAGCGCTCGGAGATCGAGAAGGACATCATCACCGGCATAAAGAATTTCCAGCTCAAGCTGGTCCGCAACCGTACCCGCCTGCTGAACCAGGAGATCGCCGCCGCCGAGAGGGAGCGCGACGGCGAGAAGCTGAAGAGGCTGATGCAGCAGAAGGCCGACCTGGTCGTCCGCCAGGGACGGGCTGGCCGCTCCCCGGAGGGACCGATTGAAAAAGAAAACTGAGAAGAAAGCTGCGGCCAAGCCCGCAGGCAAGCACGCCGCCCGGGCCGCGAAGGCGCCGGTCGCCAGGAAAGCGGCCGCGGCGGCGAAGCGAACGCCCGAGCGGAAGCCGGCCCGGCCGGCCGCCCGGCCGGCGGCCAAGGCCGCGCCGGCGCGGAAGAAAACGGCGGTGCCGCCGCGCCCGGCTGCCGTCCGGGAGAAAAAGGCGGTCCGGTCCAGGCCCGTCCGCCCGTCCGAGCGGCCGCGGCGGCCCGTTGCCGCGCCGGCCCCGCGGAAGCAGCCGCCCAAGCCGGCCGTGGCGGTGGCCAAGGCCGCCGTGTCCTCGGTCATGCTCCGCGAACTCGTGGCCCGGGCCCAGGCCGAGGACGGCAAGATCAGCCACGAGGCCTTCATGACCTTCCTGAGCGAGAACAGCCTCCTGCCGCGCAAGAAGGAGATCGTCGCCCACCTGGAGGCCAACAGCATTCGCCTGCTGAAGAAGAAGTCGCTGCAGAGCCAGGAGCGGCTCAACGAGTACAATGCCTTCCGCGAGAGCTTCGCCAAGGAGCTGAAGGCCATCCTCAAGCGGGTGAAGAAGGGGCTGGGCATCATCGAGACCGCCGCCATCAACTACATCTTCGGCGGCGAGGAGACGGTGCGCAAGAACCAGAAGTTCATCAAGCACTTCCTCAAGGAGAACGACATCAAGCCCGCCAAGGCCCCGCCCAAGAAGGCGGCCAAGCCCGGCGGCGAGCGCTCGGAGATCGTCGGCGACCCGGTGCGCCAGTACCTGCGCGAGATGGGCAGCGTCAACCTGCTGTCGCGCAACGAGGAGATCAGCATCGCCCGCAAGATCGAGCGCGGCGAGAAGAAGGTGATCAAGGCCCTCTCCAAGACCAACATCGTGCTCAACCTGGTGATCAAGCTCGGCCAGGACGTGCTCGAGGGGCACAAGAGCATCGACGAGGTCATCGAGGTCAGCGAGGACATCTACGACGAGTCCAAGAAGCAGGAGCTGCGCGACAACTTCCTGCGCCAGTACGAGGAGCTGAACCGCCTGAAGCGCGAGTTCAAGAGCCTCAAGAAGTCGCGCTCGTCCAACTTCGTCCGCGCCAAGAAGCTGGTCGAGATCACCCACCTGATCCAGGACATGTCCATCCTCGACGAGCACCGCCGCGAGTTCATCAAGAAGATCATGGACCTTCAGGAGAACTACGTGCACGTGCGCGAGCGGGTGAAGAAGCTCCGCAGCCACATGTCCCGGCTCTCCTCGCGCTCGGCCGAGCGCAAGCGCATCAACGGCGAGATCGACGAGCTGCACAAGCGCCTGGAGCGCAACAACGAGAAGTTCGAGACCAACGAGGAGGACCTGGAGAAGACCTGCAGCGACATCCGCGAGGGCCTGAAGCTCATCGAGATCTCCAAGAACGACCTGGTGGAGTCCAACCTGCGCCTGGTGGTCTCCATCGCCAAGAAGTACATCAACCGCGGCCTGCAGTTCTCTGACCTGATCCAGGAGGGGAACATCGGGCTGATGAAGGCGGTGGAAAAGTTCGAGTACCAGCGCGGCTACAAGTTCTCCACCTACGCCACCTGGTGGATCCGCCAGGCCATCACCCGCGCCATCGCCGACCAGGCGCGCACCATCCGCATCCCGGTGCACATGATCGAGACCATCCACAAGATCAACCGCACCCAGCGGCGCCTGGTGCAGGAGCTGGGGCGCGAGCCGACCGAGGACGAGATCGCCAAGGAGAGCGCCTTCACCTCGGAGAAGATCCGCAAGATCCTCAAGATCGCCCAGGAGCCGATCTCGCTGGAGACGCCGGTGGGCGACGACGACTCGCACCTGGGGGACTTCCTCGAGGACGAAAAGACCGTCTCGCCGCCGGAGATCGTCTCGCAGATGAACCTGAAGGAGCAGCTGGAGGCGATCCTCTCCACCCTGACCGACCGCGAGGCGCGGGTCATCCAGATGCGCTTCGGCCTGAACGACGGCAACGAGCATACCCTGGAGGAAGTGGGGCAGGAGTTCCAGGTCACCCGCGAGCGCATCCGCCAGATCGAGGCCAAGGCGCTGCGCAAGCTCAAGAAGAAATCGAAGAAGCTGATCAATTTCCTGGACAAGCCCGAGAACTACAAGTAGCGAACTTTGGAACTAGTCGGAAACTTGCAGACCGACGGTCCATCGAAGTTCCACGCAGCGGCAAGAAAGATCCGAAACTAGTCAGAGCTTTCAGTCCGACGGACCTTCAAGGTTCCAGAGGAATAACTTTGGAATCCAGAACTTTCGACAAACTTCCAGTCCGACGGTCCATCGAGGTTCCACGTTCCACGTTCCAAGTCCCATGTTAAAGCACTTTTTCATTGCTTTTTTCTGAACGTGGTACGTGGTACGTGGTACGTGGAACCTCGACGGACTGTAAGGTTTGCCTGAAAAGCCTTTTGTGGAATCTGGACAGACTGAGCTGCCCACGGAGTTCCATTGACACCCGGTTTGCAGTAGGGTAGACTGGTTCCGATGGAAAACGATCGCGTCACGCTGAAGATCCCCCGCCCGCTGTACGAAAAGCTGAAGACCGTCATCGAGGGCAGCGGCTTCCGCAGTGTGAACGAGTTCGTGGTCTACGTGCTGCGCGACCTGGTGGCGCTGAAGCGCGGCGAGGCCGAGGCGGAGAAGGAGCTCTCCAAGGAAGAGATCGACGCCATCAAGCAGCGGCTCAAGAACCTCGGGTATTTCTAAGCCGGTTCCCTGCGTTGCAATTTTAATACAAGCGTAGTACAATTAGAGTATGAAGCCGTTCCGATTTTCGCTCGTACCCAGGCGGATGAAGGACGTCATCGCCAGCAAAGCCATGCTGGCGCTGACCGTTTTCGCCGTCCTCCTGGTCCTGCTGATGATCGCCGGCCTCTACCTGAAGTCGCGGCCGGTCCTGGCCAGCCATTCGCTGGGAGAGCTCCTCTTCTCGACCCGCTGGCGCCCCTTCCGCGGCCAGTTCGGCTTCCTGCCCTTCATCATGGGCACGCTCTGGGTGACCGGCGTGGCCATGCTCATCGCCGTGCCCCTCTGCCTGCTGACCGCCATCTACCTCTCCGAGTACGCTCCGGCGCGGGTGCGCGAGTGGATCAAGCCGCTGATCGACATCCTGGCCGGCATCCCCTCGGTGGTGTTCGGCGTCTGGGGCATGCTGGTCGTCGTCCCCTTCATCAAGGACGCGGTGGCGCCGGCCGTGAAGGTCTTCTCCACCGGCTACTCGGTGCTGGCCGGCGGCATCGTCCTGGCCATCATGGTCTTCCCGGTCATCATCCACGTCACGCTCGAGGTGCTGCGCGCCGTGCCCAACGAGGTGCGCGAGGCCTCGCTGGCCCTGGGCGCCACCCGCTGGCAGACCGTCAAGCGCGTGGTGCTGCGCAAGGCGCTGCCCGGCGTCGCCGCCGCCGTGGTGCTGGGCATCGCCCGCGCCTTCGGCGAGACCATGGCCGTGCTGATGGTGGTGGGCAACGTGCCCAAGGTGCCGAAGTCGGTCCTCGACCCGGCCTACCCGCTGCCGGCGCTGATCGCCAACAACTACGGCGAGATGCTCTCGGTGCCGCTCTACGACTCGGCGCTGATGCTGGCCGCGCTCATCCTGCTGCTGGTCATCCTGGCCTTCAACGTCGCCTCGCGCCTGGTGCTGAGGCGGGTGGAACGGAGCCTGCGCTGATGGCGCGCGACCACCGCTTCGCCGAGGAACGGCTCTTCCAGGGGCTGATGATCGCCGCCACGGCGCTCATCGTCTCCAGCCTGGCCCTGATCCTGCTGACCGTGCTGGTCAAGGGCCTGCCGTTCATGAGCCTGGACATGGTGACCCGGACGCCGCAGGGCGGCTACTACCTCGGCAAGGGCGGCGGCGTGCTGAACGCCATCGTCGGCTCGCTCTACCTGGCCGGCGGCGCCACGCTGCTGGCCATCCTCATCGGCCTGCCCGTGGCCCTGTACCTGAACGTGTAAGCCCGGCTGGGCGGCCGCTTCGTCGCCGC
>DAHVOV010000270.1 GCA_027318645.1 Candidatus Aminicenantota bacterium | reverse complement strand
CGCCGGGGATTGGCGATCTCCAGCAGGACCGAGTCGACGGCGATCTCGCTGCCGGCGGCAAGCACCAGGCGCGCGACGCCGGCCACCGGGGCCTTGAGAACCATGCCGGCCTGCGCCTTTCTCGCGTTCAGCTTGTCCAGGGCCGCCTGGTAGGCCTTCTCGGCGGAGGCGATGGCCTTCTCGCTCTTCTCCTTCCAGCCCTTGCGGGTGTCCAGGACCTTCTTGGCCTTGGCCGCCTCGCTCTCCAGCTTCTTGACCTCGGCGTCCAGTCCGGCGTTCAGCACGACCAGCTCCTGGTCGACGTCGACCAGGCTGCCCTCGCTCACCTTGGCCTCGGACAGGATCCCGGCGACCGGGCTCTTGATGGCGACGATCTCGGTGCGGCCTTCGCCGGTCAGGACCAGGTACTGGCTGAAGGGGCCGGCCTGGACCGTTTCCACCGTGACCGGGGCCTTCTTGGGGCAGGCCGACGCCTGGGCGTTGTCCGCGGCTGCCAGGGGGGCGGCGGAAACCGCGAACATCAGCAGCGCGGCGCTCAACGATAGAATAACCGTCTTCTTGAATTTCATCCTCAAGGCCTCCATGGAATGGATTTAGAATTCTGGGAAGATGAAAATGGTCTCATAAAACGCGGGACTTGTCAACAGGACGCCGCGGGCCCGCCGCCGCCGCCGCGGTTGACATCGGCCTGCGGCGGGGCTACAATGGCGGCAATGAGAACGATCCTCGTTTTGCTCCTCCTATCGGCGGCATGCGTTCCCGGCGCCCTGGGCGGCGCCGTCAGCCAGAACCTCTCGAATTCCACGGCCGAGTCGCTGGACGTCAGCGTGGCGATCAACGCCGACAACGAGATCGGCGCGGTCTGGATCGAGAAGGTCTCCGATGCGAGCCAGCGCGTGTTCTATTCGGTCTGCCGCGGCGGCAAGTGGTCCGCGCCGGCCGCCATCGCGGGACAGTCGGCGAAGAACGCCTTCCCCTGCATCGCCCGCGGCGTGAACGGCGGCTTCGTGGCCGCCTGGCACGACCAGTCGCTCAACTGCATCCGCTATTCCCAGTTCCTGGGCTCCTGGACGACCCCGCTCACCGTGTCGCAGGTGGGCGGCAACAGCCTGGGCTATCCGGGCATCGCGACCACGAGCAACGGCCGGGTGGGGGTCAGCTGGATGCGCGGCAACCCCAACTTCATCGAGGTGTTCGTCAACACCCTGCAGGGGGGGCGCTGGACCGGGCCGGTGAACGTGTCGCAGACGGCGTATTCCTCGAAGTACCCCAGCCTGGCCGCGGGCCCGGGCGGCGAGTTCCATGCCGTCTGGCAGGACAACCTGTACGTCGACGGCGAGGACTTCTTCGTCACCATGATCAGCAGCGACCGCGGCAGCGGCAGCTGGACCAAGGCGGTGATCATCGACCAGCTCAACGCCTGGTGCTTCCGGCCGGTGGTTGCCGCCAACGCCGGCCGCGACATCCTCTCCTGCTTCTACTACAAGCAGGGGCACGGCTACTGGGCGGCATACTACCACGACGGCGACTGGCTGCAGCCGCAGGCCATCAGCGACCTCGGCCAGCACCGCGAACACGACCTGTACTTCTCCGCCGTCTGCCCCTTCGGCAGCAACGGCTTCCTGTTCGCCTACCGCAACGTCGGCTTCGACATCGCCTGCCGGGTGGTCGTGGACGGCGCATTGGGCGGGACGCAGGTCCTGACGGACAGCTCCAGCTGCTATCACCCCGACATCGACTATTCCGCCGGCATCGGCGCCGTGGCCGCCTGGACCGACCGCAGCGGGAACTGCGACGTGTTCGTCCGCGTCTTCGAGCCCGACGACGACATCCCCGGACCCGCCCCGGACGGCGAGGTGCAGCCGCCGCTGGCGGTCGAGGCCAGCTACCTGCGGCCGCTGCTGACCGCCGCCAACCTGACCGTCGAGGCGGTGATCGACCGCAACGTGTTCACCGTGCGCCCCATGCGGCGGCTGTCCTGGTCGTTCAATCCCGACTGGAGCGCCTGGGGGATCACCCTGTCCAAGTACCGGATCTACCGCCGGCTGAGCACGGATTCCGCCTGGGAGGCGCTCAACGAGGTCGCCTCCGGAGTGACCAGCTACCTGGACGGCCAGGGGGTCAGCGAGGAGGACCTCTTCGATTACCAGGTGCGCGGGGTCGACGAGCTGGGCAGCGAGTCCTATGCCTACAACGGCATCCGCTGGTCGCCCAATCCCGCCAATGCCGGGCAGGAGTTCACGGTCAAGGGCTACCGGGTGTACCGCAAGGCGAGCGGGCAGCCGGACGAGGCCTATGCCCTCTGGAAGGCGGTCGACGCCGCGGCGAACTCCGCCGAGGACCACGCGCCGGAGATCCGCCGGGGCCAGGGGTACGATTATGCCGTATCGACGGTCAGCTCCGAGGGCGATGAGAGCGACAAGGCCGCCGCGCTCAAGATCGTCGGCGGGCCGGGCCTGATCCTGCCCTCGCCGCCGGCGGGACCAGGGGCCGGCCGGCTTGACCCGCCCTGAGAACTCCTCTATAATCCGGAAGACCGCCCGGAGAGAACGGCTCTCATCCCAGGATGGGTCTCCGCGACAGGCGCGCCGGGTGCCGGCCGGTCCGCGGGGACGAAACAGGAAGGCAGCGATAAATGAAGCATAAAAGAACGATCGTTTGGATCGCTATGGGCATTCTTGCGGCCGCCGGCCTGGCCGTCGTCGCCTCCCGCGCCCTCTTCCGCAGCGGACGCGCGCACGGGCCGCGCGTGTACGTCATCGGCCTCGACGGCGCCACCTGGGACATCATCGACCCGCTGATCGCCAGGGGGGAGCTGCCGGTCTTCAAGCGCCTGAAGCAGGAGTCGGCCTGGGCCCGCCTGCGCACCTTCGAGCCGACGCTCTCGGCCGTGGTCTGGACCAGCATCGCCACCGGCAAGAGCATGCTCAAGCACGGCATCGTCGACTGGGTCTACGTCAACAAGCAGAAGCTGCAGGTCCCGTACTCCAGCTCGGAGAAGCGGGTGCCGTCGATCTGGGAGATGATGGACGAGAAGGGGCGCAAGAGCGTCGTGCTGAGCTGGTTCGTCACCGACCCCCCGGACGCCGTCGACGGGGTCATGGTCTCCGACGCCTTTCCCTCCGCGCTCCACCGCTTCTTCAACGGCCGCCGCCAGAACCGCGGCTTCGCCGATACCGTCTACCCGCCCGCGGAGTTCAAGGGCCTCATGGATTACGTCAGCGGCGTGCAGCGCAGCGGGGCGCTGGAATACTCGCGGCTGATCGGGGAGATGGGCATTCCCGACTATCTCCGCCTGTACCGCGAGCGCTTCGGCAAGGAGCCGGCCAAGATCCCCATCCTCGGCGTCTGGAACGCCTTCATGTTCTACAACCGCGTCGTGGACCTGATGCTCGACCGCTATATGGAGAAGGGCGGCTATGACCTGTTCATGGCCTACTACCGCCTTCCCGACATCTTCTTCCATTTCGGGACGCTCTTCCTCGACCCGCAATACAACGAGCGCATCAACCGCGTGATCGATGCCGGCGAGCCGTCGGCGGCCGACCTGGCGGAGTTCAACCTCAAGATGGCCGAGATCGCCCTGCCGGTGCTGCGCGCCAAGGAGACGATGCTGGCCAAGGTCTACGAGCGGGCAAAGCGCGAGAACGCCTACCTGATCGTCGCCTCAGACCACGGCTTCGTGCTGACCTCCAAGGGCTACAACCACTACGGCCTGCCGGCCGGCACGCCGCCGCCCGACGGCATCCTCATGCTCTCCGGCCCCGGCGTCAGGGGCGGCCGCCAGGTGCGGGCGACGGTATATGACGTCGCCCCGACCATCCTGCACCTCATGGGGCTGCCCGTCGGCCGCGACATGGACGGCCGGCCGCTTCTCGACGCGCTGACCGCTCCCAGGCCCGTGCGCTTCACCGTCTACGCCAGGATGAAGCACCAGCAGGGCGGCAAGGACGACGAGCGGGACCGCAAGCGGATCGAGGAGCTCAAGGCGCTGGGGTACATCAACTGAAGTGATAGTGTTAGTGTTAGTGATAGTGATAGTAACAGCGATTAACGACCTCTTTTGATTAAGATCATCTCGGATCAGAAACCAATTTGATAACGACGGTTCGCTATTTTCCTGAACTATCACTACCACTACCACTATCACTACAAAGAGCGTCCTGCGCCTTGGTCAATTGGACATTGGTGCTTGGAGCTTGGTGCTTCAGTCCTCCCAGCCCTGAATGTTATTTTGGACAGGTCTGGCTATTTGCTGTTTCTCATCACGCATAACGCATAACGATGGATCTGGATTCTGCTCTGCATCTTCACGCGTCACGCATTGCGAGAAATTTGGACAGAGCTGCCGAGGGACCTACTGGATATACCCCAGGGTCTTCAGGTGCTCGATGCTCTTCTCGTCCAGCTCGATGTCGACATAGTCGGGATTGAACCGCTTGCAGGTGCGCTCGAACTGGTAATAGCGGGCGGCCAGCTTGTTGGCCTGGGCGGTATGCCCGGGATACAGGTTGCGCTCTTCCATGAAATCCCTGGCCAGGTCGAAGAACAGGCTGGTCTCGGCGTTGGACTGGTAGATGTACTTGTAGTTCCCGAATATCGCGGCCTTCTGCAGGACTTCCGCGCGGCCGGCGCCCTTCAGCTGCAGGTGGGAGAATACCGGCCGCGCCGGGGCCGTCCGGCCGGGTTCCTTAAGCAGCGCGGACAGGTCGGCGCCGGCGACGTCCTTCAGCTTTCCGAAGCGCAGCAGGGAACTGAGCGTGGGCAGGATGTCCAGCGTCGAGACCGGGCCCTGCACCCGTCCGCCGTTCACCAGGCCGCTGCCGGGGTAGAAGAAGAGCAGCGGCACGTGGATCACGGTGTTGAACAGCGTGCGGCCGTGGCCGTAGAAGCCGCGCTCGAACATCTCCTCGCCGTGGTCGGCGGTGACCACGACCAGGGTGTCGCGCTTCCAGCCGAAGCGCTGGAACAGCTCGCGGATGGAGGCGTCCACCAGCGTCAGCTCCTTGTCGTACACCAGCTTCTGGTCGTAGACGCGCTCGCCGTTGCCCTCGCCGGGCGCCAGCTCCAGCTTGTAGGGCTTGTGGGGATCGTTGTAGTGGATGTACAGGAAGTAGGGCGATCCGCCCTTGATCTCCTTCTCGAGCCCGATCACGTTGCGGTTGACGTTCTTCGCCCCGGTGTGCGAAAGGCACACCATCTTGTCGAAGCCCTGGTGGAACCCCTGGGCCTTGGAGATGTTGGCGTTGTCGGCGACGGTGAAGGTGCGGTAGCCGTTGGCCTTGAAGACCTCGGGCATGGTCAGCACGCCGTCGGGGATGCGGTTGATCTTGATGTTCGGGTCCTGCTTGATGATCTGCAGCTGGGCGGCCAGGCCCATGACCACGCCGTGCTGGAAGGGATACAGGCCGGTGAAGATCGAGGCGGTGGCCGGCGCGGTCCATGAGGAGCCGGCAAAGGCCTGCTCGAAGACCGTGCTTCGCGAGGCCAGCTCGTTCAGGAACGGGGTGGTGGCCTTCGGGTAGCCGTAGAAGGGGAGATGGTCGGGGCGGGTGGTGTCGATCAGGATCACCACCACGTTGGGACGAGGAGCTTTTTTGCAGGAAACGACCGATAATAGTGCAAAAATAACGATCAAGGCCGCAATGGTTCTTTTTGTTCTCATTTTGGTCATCTTTTCATCAATTATAAGGGCAATCCACTTGCCTGTCAATGCCTTCTCAGCGGCAGTATGGGGCTTCTACGAGCTTGGCGTACGGCGGACGGCGTACGGCAACAGCATCAACATTGCTATGTGTTAGTGTCTGTGTTGGTCAAAGCCATAGTATAAGAACCTGCTTAGAGATCGTAAAAAGCATCCAAGCATCCATTGCGGTTAACGTCGGACGTCGAACCTCGGACGTCGAACTTTATAGCTCCCAGAACAGATCTCTCAGCCGTAATCCGCATGCCGAGTGATTGCCCGTGCCGCGTCACGGCATGCGCCGGCGCAGGAGCCGCCGCAGGTACTCCGCCGGGACGCCGCCCATGGTCGGGCGGCGGATGCGGTCGCAGGCGGCGCAGACCGGCAGCCCGGCGAGGTCGCGCGCGGCGAACGCGCGACGCAGCTTCTGCAGCGGCTCGCCGTTCCAGATCTCCAGGAGCGGCGCCTCGACGGCGCTGCCGAGCCTCAGGCAGGCGAAGAAGTCCTGGGCGCAGGGGACCACGTCGCCGTTGGCCAGGACCAGCAGCGCGTTCCAGGGGAAGGTGCAGGCCGTGACCGGGCCCGCGGGCGGGGCGCCCAGGTAGCCCCCCCAGTTGTGCGCCTTCTTGACGATCAGCTCGTCCAGGCCGTGCGCGGCCATGTCGGCGGCGAAGCGGCGGCGCTCCCCGTCATCCCCGGCGGCGGGCTCCAGCACTTCCAGGCTCACCCGCGGCAGGCGGCGCCGGGCGCGGCGTCGCCGCTCCAGGAAGTCGACGACGTTCTCCCGCACCTCCGCGAAGCGGGCGCCGACGCGGCTGGCCTCGTAGGTGGCGGCGTCGAAGCCGTCGAAGGAGACGGAAAGGCGCTGCAGCCCCGACTCCAGCAGCTCGCCGGCGACGCCGCCGCGCAGCAGCGTGGCGTTGGTGTGCAGGCGGCAGGGGAGCCCCGCCCCGGCGGCATAGCGCGCCATGCGCCCGGCGTCGGGGTGGAGCAGCGTCTCGCCGCGGTGGTGCAGGTTGACCTCGAGGGCGAACTCCCGGGCCTGGTCGACGACCCGGCGGAAGAGGGGCCAGGGCATGTCGCCTTTCTGGGCGGCGGGGAGGTCCTTGTTGGGGCAGGCGGGGCAGCGCAGGTTGCAGCGCGAGCTGATCTCCAGCCACAGCCGCAGGGGCGGCGCCGCCACGACGGCGTCGCGGCGGCGATAGCTGCCGTAGAGCGCCGCCAGGCGACGGTAGTACCGCCAGGTCCTCTTCATGTTCATGATGGCGTCCGCAGGGGGGACGCCGCCATTGTAAGCCGCGCCGCGGCGCCGGTCAAGCCGAAAGCTTGACAACGGATCTGTTCAAATCAGTTTTAAGAAACCATAATGGAACTGGTAAGACTGAAGCACCAAGTTCCAAGCACCAAATTCCAAATAAGCACCAAGCACCAATGTCCCAATGACCAAAACGAAAAGTGAACGCACTCGTTTATGGAATTACTGCCCATTTTCCGTTATTGGCAGCGGATCGCTTGAGCGCATTCGTTTGGGTCATTGGAATTTAGAACTTGGAATTTGTTTGGAATTTGGTGCTTGGTGCTTGGATTTTTAGTCTTACGAGCGCCCAACCTTCTTTAAGAATCCGAATTGCCTGGTCCAAAAACCTTTTGCAGTGCTGGCAGTCCGTTCAAAAACCGATCGATTTTGGATAGCAATGGTTTGACATGCGCCCCCGGCGGAGGATAGAATCGGCGGTATGCCGACCCCCAAGAGCGAACCCTGGCAGCTGCGCATGTACCGCCGCTCCCTGAAGAAGAAGCTGAAGGTGCAGGCCCTGCGGCCGTTCGTCGGCGCGGGCGGCCAACGGCGCTGCCTGCTCGTCACCTGCGGCGACAACAACGGCGCCATCAATTATCACCTGCGCGCCCTGGGCGGCGACTGGTCCTGGGCCGAGTTCGAGGACGGCTCGCGGGCCGGCATGGAGGGGCTGCTGGGCGCGCCGGTCCTCCTGCTGGACAGGGAGGAATGCCGGCTGCCGTTCCCGGACGGCCATTTCGACCTGCTGGTCAGCATCGACGTCCACGAGCACCTGCGCCGTCCCGAGCTCCTGGCCGCCGAGTTCCATCGCGTGCTCCGGCCGGGAGGCCGCGCCGTGGTGACCACCCCCAACGGCGACGAGCGCAAGCCGGTGGTGCGGCTGAAGCGCTGGAGCGGGATGAGCAACCTGGAGTACGGCCAAGTGCGCACCGGCTACACCGTTCCCCATCTGCAGGAGCTGCTCGCCGGCGCCGGGCTGCGCCCGCTCCGCTGCGGCTCCTATGCCAAGTTCTTCACCGAGTTCCTGGAGCTGGTCATCAACTGGGCCTACGTCAAGGTCCTGCAGCGCGGCCGTCCCAACGCCGGCATCACCCCCAGCACCCGCGAGAAGCTCGACTCGGTCAAGAGGAGCTACCGCCTCTATGCCCTGCTGTACCCGTTCTTCTGGGTCTTCTCGCAGCTCGATCGCCTGCTGTTCTTCAGCAGCGGCTACGCGGTCATTGTCGAAGCGCAAAAAACAAGCAAATAGTGATAGTGATAGTGGTAGTGGGAGTTACAGTCATAACTGCACTCGGCATACGGTACACGGTGTACGGTGGACGGCAACAGCATGGACGGATATGCAGCGATGGTCCTTGGAACTGCTTAAATATCTGGCAATCGTGACGCGTAACGCGTAACGCGTGACGCGTGACGCGTGACGAGCCGCAGCCATGAACTCGACCAATTGTAATTCGTGATTCGTAATTCGTAATTCGAAACAGCAATCGATCGGTTGATGCTGTTTTTACTTTTTTCCTCTTCCAGCGTGGAACGTGGTACGTGGCACGTGGAACCTCGACGGACTGGAAGGTTTTTGGATTCAGAAATGATCCGTGGTACTCCACTCGGGGACATGCCCCCTCGGGGACGCCGCCCCTGGCGGGGCCGGCAGAACCCCTCGGAGGTAAACCTCCTCGGGTACGCCGCCCCTGACGGGGTCGGCAGCGTCGAACCTTGAAGCTCTGGCAGCGATTATTGCTGGTTTTCTTTCAGGGCAAGGATCTCGTTCAGTTCGCGGGCCTTGGCGCGGAGCTCGTCTGCCAGTTTCCGGTAACCGGCCAGGAACTCGTCCAGGAAGGGATGGCTGGCGCGGTAGCGCTCGCCGAGGACGAAGACGAGGCGCTGGTCCGGATCGGCGGCGCGGCCGCTGGCGTTCCGCTTCAGGGCGCTGAAAACGTCGAGGGCCGAGGCGCCGGCCGGGGGTTCCTTCCAGCGCCGCTCGAGGCTGCGCAGCGCACGCAGCTCCCGCTCCTCCATGCCGGCGTGGAACAGGGCGCGGTCCAGGTCATGGACGGCGTGCGGCCCCTCCAGGAACGAGAGCAGCCGGTCGAGCTTCTCGCGGGCGGCCTGGACCTGGTCGTGCTCATCCTGGAAGGTGAGGCCGATCTCCAGGGTCATGCCCAGCACGAAGTTGCCGACCAGCTCCTGGAACTCGCGCGTGTCCCCATCGGCGTCGGCCTCCGCGAGCGCGCGCCGCAGCTCCCCGGCGACGGCCTCGCCGTCCAGGCCGGCCAAACGGCGGCGGACCTTCTCCCACGCCTTGGCGCTCAGGAAATCCGACTCGCCGGCGGGGGAGCCGGCGGCGATGGCGGCGATTCGGCGCAGCGCCTCCTCGGCCATGGCGGCGCGGATCTTCGCCTCGTCGCAGCAGGTGATCCCGGCGGGCATCGCCTGGGCCGGATCGTCGCCGGGGCCGGCGGCGGCCGGGATGGCCCCGGCGGCCGCGGCCCGCAGGAGAAGCAGCAGGAAAACCGGGGTCAGTCGCGCCATTGCCGGCCATTTTACCCCCAGCCGGG
>DAHVOV010000269.1 GCA_027318645.1 Candidatus Aminicenantota bacterium | reverse complement strand
CGCCGGGGCATCCCCAGCGGCGGAACTGCCGCCCCGACCCACGAGGCCTTGCCTGCCTCGTGGCCGGGGATTGAATGGCCGCCGGGGCATCCCCGGCGGCGAGACTTACACCCCGATTAGCGGGGCCTCTGCCCCGCAGTCGGGGATTGAATGGCCGCCGGGGCATTGTGCGCCCCGGCCGCCGTTTGTCATCGTTATTTCTTGCCCTTGCCGACGTCCTCGAACTCGGCGTCGATCACCTCGCCCTCGCTGGCCGGGCCTTCGCCTCCGGGCTGCGCGCCGCCGGCAGGACCGCTCTCGGCGCCGGGCTGCGGGCCCTTCTGGGCGCCCGCGGCCTTGTACATCTCGGTCGACAGGCGGCTGGAAAGCTTGTTGATGTTCTCGATCTCATCGAGGATGCGCTGGTTGTCGCCCTTCTCCACCGCCTCCTTGGCGCGCTTGACCGCGGTCTCGACCTCGGCGGCCATGTCGGCGGGCACCTTCTCCTTGTTCTCCTTGACCACCTTCTCCAGGGCGTAGGAGAGCTGGTCCAGCTTGTTGCGGTTCTCGATGGCCTCCTTGTTGCGCTTGTCCTCCTCATGGAACTTTTCGGCGTCCTTGACCATCTTGTCGATCTCCTTCTCGTTCAGGCCGCTGGAGGAGGTGATGGTGATCGCCTGCTGCTTGGAGGTGGCCAGGTCCTTGGCCGACACGTTGAGGATGCCGTTGGCGTCGATGTCGAAGGTCACCTCGACCTGGGGGACGCCGCGCGGCGCCGGCGGCAGGCCGGTCAGGTGGAACTTGCCCAGGGTGCGGTTGTCGCGGGCCATCTCACGCTCGCCCTGCAGCACGTGGATCTCCACCGTGGACTGGTTGTCCTCGGCGGTGGTGAAGATGTCGGTCTTCTTGGTGGGGATGGTGGTGTTGCGCTCGATCAGCTTGTGGGTGATGCCGCCCAGGGTCTCGATGCCCAGCGAGAGCGGCGTGACGTCGAGCAGCAGGATGTCCTTGGCCTCGCCCCCCAGGACGCCGCCCTGCACGGCCGCGCCGGCGGCGACCACCTCGTCGGGGTTCACGCTCTTGTTGCCCTCCTTGCCGAAGAACTTCTTGACCAGCTCCTGGATGTAGGGCATGCGCGTCATGCCGCCGACCAGCAGGATTTCCTTGATGTCGGAGACGCCCACGCCGGCGTCCTTGATCGCCTGCTTGCAGGGGGCGATGGAGCGGTCGATGATGTCGGCCACCAGCTGCTCCAGCTTGGCGCGGCTGAGCTTCAGCACCAGGTGCTTGGGCCCGGAGGCGTCGGCGGTGACGAACGGCAGGTTGATCTCGGTCTCCTGGGTGGTGGAGAGCTCGATCTTGGCCTTCTCAGCCGCCTCCTTCAGGCGCTGCAGGGCCATGCGGTCCTTGGTCAGGTCGATGCCCTGGTCCTTCTTGAACTCCTCGGCGATCCAGTCGATGAGGCGCTGGTCGATGTTGTCGCCGCCCAGGTGGGTGTCGCCGTTGGTCGACTTGACCTCGACGATGTTCTCGCCGATCTCCAGGATCGAGATGTCGAAGGTGCCGCCGCCGAAGTCATAGACGGCGATCAGCTCATCCTTCTTCTTGTCCATGCCGTAGGCCAGGGCCGCGGCCGTCGGCTCGTTGATGATGCGCTTGACGTCGAGGCCGGCGATCTTGCCGGCGTCCTTGGTGGCCTGGCGCTGCGCGTCGTTGAAGTAGGCGGGCACGGTGATGACCGCCTCGGTCACCTTCTCGCCCAGGTAGTCCTCGGCCGCCTCCTTCAGCTTCTGCAGGATGAGCGCCGAGATCTCGGGCGGGGAGTACTGCTTGCCCATGATGCTGATCCGTGCGTCGTCGTTGGGGCCGCTGACCACCTTGAAGGGGACCATGGCGATCTCGTCCCTCACCTCGGAGATGCGCCGTCCCATGAAGAGCTTGATCGAGTAGACGGTGTTCTCGGGGTTGGTGATGGCCTGGCGCTTGGCCACCTGGCCCACTAGCCGGCCGCCGTCCTTGGCGAAGCCCACAACCGACGGAGTGGTCCGTCCGCCCTCGGAGTTGGTGATGATCTTGTTCTCGCCCTTCTCCATTATGGCGACAGCCGAATTGGTCGTTCCTAAGTCAATGCCTATGATCTTTCCCATGTGTTCTTCTCCTTTTACAAATGAACTTATTCTTCAATAATATATTTCAGATTTATT
>DAHVOV010000268.1 GCA_027318645.1 Candidatus Aminicenantota bacterium | reverse complement strand
TGGTGCCCTCGGAGGTCTTCATGCTCCCCACCCGGCAGTTCCACTGCCTCCTCGAGCAGGCCGCCTTCCGTCGGGAGTTCATCGGGAACCTGCTCGCCAAGCAGCGCTACCTGGCCGACCGGGTCTACCGGCTCTCGGCGCTGGACGTCGAGTCGCGCTTCTTCTCGTTCCTGCGCGACCACTGGGGCGAGCGCGAGGAGTACGAGGTCGACCTCTCCAAGCGCGACGTGGCCGCGGCCATCGACGCGCTGCCCGAGACCCTGTCCCGCATGCTCGTGAAGCTGCGCGACGACGGCACCCTGGCGTGGGAAGGGAGCCGCCTCTCGCTGCGCCGCGGGTTCTGGAAGGAGTGGGGCGTGTTGTAGGCGGCGATCCGGGCATCCCCGGCCGTCGGCGCCCACGCGGTAGATGTGGGTCCAGCCGTCCTTGTCGCTCAGCAGCAGGACCCCGCCGTCCGCCAGGGGCACGAAGCGGTCGGAATCGAGGAAATCGATCCAGGACCTCTGCTTCTCGGTGTAGATCAGCCGCGTCCTGCCGGTGGCCGGCGCGCATTCGTAGAGGCGCAGCTCGTCCTGGCCCCGGCTCAGCCACTGCACGTAGGCCTTGTCCCCGCGCGGCGACCAGGCCAGGAAGGTCAGGTAATGGTCGCCGCTGCCGGCGAAGTCCACCCAAACGGTCCCGTTGCCGGCGGCGTCTGCGAAGCCGACCTTCACCATGGGGTTGGGGAACCCCGGCTTGGGATAGCGCTGCATCTCCAGGCGGCCGTAGGTCCCCGTCGCGTCGAACAGCGGGAAGCGCGGCACCGGCGACTGGTCGAAGCGCAAAAAGGCGATGGTGCGGCCGTCCGGGCCCCACTCGAAGGCGCGGTAGCGGCTGGCGCGGCCGAGGATCTCCTCGTAATAGACCCAGGAGGCGTAGCCGTTGAGGATGTCGTCGCCGCCGTCGCGGGTCAGGCGCACCGGCGCGCCGCCGTCCAGCGGCGCCGCGTAGAGGTCGCCGCCCAGGGTATAGGCGACGCGGCGGCCGTCGGGGGACAGGAGCGGGTTCTGCTCGGCGCCGGCCGTCTCGGTCAGGCGCGCCAGCTTGCCCGCGCTCCGGCGGAAGGCATAGAGGTCGTCGCCGGCCACGAAGACCAGGCTGGACCAGTCGGCGCTGCGGTCGGCGGGGCGCAGCCAGTCGAGCTCCTTCGGCCCCGCGTCCTTGAAGGGGGCGGGGTCGAACAGCAGCCGGGCGCGGCCGCTGCGGGCGTCGACGCGCCAGGCCTTGCCGTCGCGCGTCTCGGCGTACGAGGCGTCGTCCAGCCAGGGGCCGGCGTCGGGCAGCATGCGCAGCAGGGGCTCGCCGCGGAACAGGAAGGCCTGCTCGAAGGTCAGGCGCCTGGCCTCGCCGGCGTGCAGGGCGGCGGCGCACAGCCACAGCAGCAGGAATCGCTTGCTCATGTTTCCTCCGTGAAAAGAGCCAGTACGTCGCGGGGCGGCCGAACGTTTCCGCACGTCAGATGACGAAGCCCGCGGGGATCTCCATGTCCTTGGGCACGACCGTGATGCCGTCGACGATGCTGTAGCGGTCGTGGGTGAAGTTCACCAGCCCCTTCTCGTTGACGATGCGCGCCCCCGGGCCGATGCGGACGTTCTTGTCCAGGATGGCGTTGCGCACGACGCAGTCGCGGCCGATCCCCACCGGCTGCCGCCCGCGCCGCAGGTCCTCGGCCTTCTCGGCCTCGCTCTCGTAGTAATCGGCGCCCATCATCACCACCCGCTCCAGGTAGGTGCTGGCGCGGATGACCGAGCGGATGCCGACGACGGTGTTGGTCAGCTTGCTGCCCTCGATGATCGAGCCCTCCGAGACCAGCGAGTAGTGGATGTCGCAGTTCTCGATCTTGGAGCCGGGAAGGAAGCGCTTGCGGGTGTAGATCGGCGCGTTCTCGTTGTAGAAATCGAAGTGCGGGATGGGGTTGGCGAAGTCGAGGTTGGCCTCGAAGAAGGCCTTGATGGTGCCGATGTCCTCCCAGTAGCCGGTGAAGACGTAGGCGTGGACCCGGCGGTCGTGGATGGCCTCGGGGATGACCTCGCGGCCGAAGTCCTCCTTGATGTTGTGCTCCAGCAGGTCGATCAGCACGTCCTTGTCAAAGACGTAGATGCCCATGGAGGCGATGAAGTTGAGGTCGCCGTCGGGAATGCCCAGGTAGTCGGCCGGGGTGTACAGCTCGTCGAGCTGGGCGGCCTGCTTCGGCTTCTCCACGAAGCGGGTGATGCGCCGCCTGTCGTCGATCTGCAGGATGCCGAACTCGCCGGCCTGGGCGCGGGCCACCGGCTTGACGGCGATGGTGACCTCGGCCTTGCTCTCGACGTGGGAACGGATGAAGTCGGCCAGGTCGATGCGGTAGAGCTGGTCGCCGGAGAGCACCACCACGTGGTCGACCTTCTGGTGCTTGATGTAGTGGATGTTCTTGCGCACGGCATCGGCCGTCCCCTGGTACCAGTTCGAGTCCTCGATGGTCTGCTGGGCGGCGAGGATCTGCAGGAAGCTGTCGGAGAAGCCGTCGAAGCGGTAGGACTGGGCGATGTGCCGGTGCAGGGAGGCGGTGTTGAACTGGGTCAGGATCATGATCCGGCGGATGTTCCAGTGCAGGCAGTTGGAGATGGGGATGTCGATGAGGCGGAACTTGCCGCCGATGGGCACGGCCGGCTTGGCGCGGAACCTGGTCAACGGGTAGAGGCGGGTGCCGCGGCCGCCGCCCAAGATGATCGCCAGCACATTTTTCATAGAACTATAGTATTTTTTGGCGAACTAAATGTCAAGTTGTCGTAAACTGTACTAAGTGACAAGTGACGAGTGACAAGTGACGAGAAACGAGCACTGGCGACAAAAGAACACCGGGAATGAGCGAAAGAAACGAAGTACTGGGAAAGAACAGGCGATTGCACAAATCGACAAAAACGTGGAACTATTTTACAGGCTTTTTCCTGGCGACGAAGGCGATCAATCCCAGGAGCATTTTCCTTATTTCAAGGATGTCTTCCGTCAGGCTCTTCGTTTCATGAAAATATTGAAGCCTTTCGGCTATATCAATCTGAGTTTCGATCTCCGCCAGAGATCCCAAGGAAATGTATAGAAACTGCATGTACTCTTTTTTTGAACTCCGTGCTGCCCCTTCGGCGATGTTGCATGGTACAGAGATCACCGATCTGCGCATTTGCGAAGTGAGCCCGAACTGCTCTTCGGATGGGAGCTCCTTCGTCAACCTGTAGATTCTCACCACCAATTCCATGCTTCTCTTCCAGACATTCAAATCTTTATGCGATCGCATCTATCCCCCCAAACACTGATCATGCCTTTGCTGTTCCTTGTTGCTCGCCGCAAGTGCCCGCTCTACGCTGTTCCTTGTCACTCGTCACTCGTGCCTGTTCAATGCTGTTCCTCGTCACTTGTCACTCGTCACTTGTCACTGAGTTCCTCTAGTTTTCCTCCGTGCAGGAGAAATCGCTTGTCCGTGAGCTGGGCCAGCTGCGGGTTGTGGGTGGCGATGACGGCGCTCAGGCCGCGCTCGCGGATCAGGCGCTGGAGCACGGCGAAGAC
>DAHVOV010000245.1 GCA_027318645.1 Candidatus Aminicenantota bacterium | reverse complement strand
CGGCGCTGGCGGCAGCTGGGCGAGCACCTGATCTGGAAGTACATCGACGGCAACGTGCGCGACAGCCAGGGCAACGTCACCCACCCGGAGTACCCGAAGGAGTGGTACCAGCGCATCATCAAGGAGACGGGGGACCGGTTCCTGGCGCCGCAGCCGGAGAAGAAGTAATTATAGGTAAAAGGAAAAAGGCAAAAGTAAAAAGTGAAGGCACGGACGATCCGATAAACTTCTTGCTTTTACCTTTTGCCTTTTACCTTTTTCCCTTTAGAATTTCCTGAAGAGCCCCAGGCCGAACATGACCCTGCCGGCCGGGTCCTGGCCGGGCTGGTTGAGCTGGAAGTCCTTTTTCAGGCCGATATAGGGCCGGACCTGGACGCGCCTCCGCGTGCTGGCCAGCAGCCGGAGATCGAGGCTGAGGCGGCGGCCGTCGACCTGGGCCTTCATCTCGGTGAACACGCTGAGCGACGGGTTCCCCCAGATCTCCAGCCCGAGCTTGCCGTCGAACTCCACCCCGCGCTTGAAATTGTAGCCCGCGGCGAGCTCGTAGCGGAGCGGCTGCTCCAGCACGTCGAAATCGGGCTGGTTGCGCAGGGCCAGGCCGGTGAACAGGCTCGCCGTGAAGGGCCGCTCCTTGTCGACCGGCAGGGCCAGGCGGTAGCGGTTCACCCAGGCGGCGAACAGGCGCGGCGCGATCCTCCGCTCATAGTCGAGGCTGACCAGGTAGGCCATGCGCGCCGGCCAGAACTGGGAGAAGAAGCCGTCGCCGTTCAGGATGGGGGTCTCGAAGTCGGCGCCGACGCAGACGCGGCGGGAATCGTCGCGGAAAAAATCCAGCCTGAACTCGCCTTCGACCGTCAGCTTGAACCGGTCATCGAACGGCGAGAAGCCGGCCATCAGCTTCAGGGCGTCGAGGGGAGCGCCGTCGCCTTCCCCCGAGCGGTAGCGGAGGCCGATGTAGGACATGCCGGGGAACTGGTAGTGCCGGGCGTTCTTGAAGAACAGATCGACGCTCCGGCTCAGGGCGATGTAGAAGCCGGCCTCGTGATAGAGCCGGGAGAGGTCCACGAGCTTCAGCTCGGCGAACAGCGAGAGCCCGGGGAAGAGGGCGCCCCGCCATTCCCCGCCCGCCGCCAGCAGCCAGCGGTAGCCCTCGCTGCCGCCGATGAACGGGCCGGCGCGCAGGGCCAGGCTGACGTTCTCCCGCTCCAGCGCCAGGCCGGCCAGGAGCTCGTTCAGGTTCCAGACATAGTCCGTGTCCCGCAGGGTCTCGTGGCGGCAGAAATGGTTCAGGCGCAGCTCCAGCTTGAGCGCCTCGCCCAGCGCCTTCCACAGGCCGGCCTCCACCCAGTAGTCGGTGGCCCCCTGCAGGGCGCCGTTCATCCGCGAAATGTACTGCATCTCGGCGAACCATTCCCCGCCGCGGAAGGGGAACTCGAAGTGGAAGACGGGACGGTAGCAGCGCCTTTCCAAGGAGTCGAGGCCGTACTCCACAGTCAGCGTGGCCCGGTTCCGGGAAGCGGGATCGTCCCCGGCGCGCGCCGGCAGCGGCCGCAGGGCGAGGAGAATGAGGAGAAGCGGCAGCAATCTCTTCAAGGGCTCTTTGTAGCAGAAATGCAGCGGGCGGGCAATACGGGACGACGGAATCCGGCGAAAAGGCCCGGACTTTTTGCAGGGGCGGGGATCCCCCCCGCCCCTGCAAAAGATCAGATCAGATCAATCCCCGTTTCTTCAGCAGCGGCTCGATCCTCGGCTCGCGGCCGCGGAAGCGCTTGTACAGGACCATGGCGTCCTCGGTCCCCAGCCGGGCCAGGATGTTGCGGCGGAACGACTCGGCCGTCCTGCGGTCGAACAACGACGTCTCGCGGAAGGCCTCGAAGGCGTCGCAGTCGAGCTGCTCCGACCAGATGTAGCTGTAGTAGCCGGCCTCGTAGCCGCCGTGGATGTGGGTGAAGTAGGTGGACTTCCAGCGCGGCAGGATCTCGGGGATCAGGCCGAGCTCGTCCATGACCTTCTCCTCGAAGCGGGTCACGTTGACGTTCTGCGCGCTCTCCAGGTTGTGCCAGGCCATGTCCAGGAAGCAGGAGGCCAGGAACTCGACCGTCTCGAAGCCCTGGTTGAACAGGGCGCTGTTGCGGATCTTCTCCACCAGCGGCGCCGGGATGACCTCGCCGGTCCGGTAGTGGCGGGCGTAGAGCTTCAGCACCTCGGGCTCGAGCACCCAGTGCTCCATCATCTGCGAGGGCAGCTCCACCGAGTCCTGGGGGGCGAAGTTGGAGCGGTAGCGGCTGTCGGTGAACAGGGTGTTCAGGGCGTGGCCGAACTCGTGGAACGAGGTGCTCACCTCGTCCAGGCTCAGCAGCGAGGGCGTTCCCGGGGTCGGCTTGGTGAAGTTGCCCACCAGGGTGGCGAAGGGGACGACGCGCTTGCCGTCCCGGTAGAAGGTGCCGCGGAAGGCGCCCGACCAGGCGCCGCCCTGCTTGTTGTCGCGAGGGAAGAAGTCCATGTAGAGGATGCCCAGCAGCGAGCCGTCGCGGTCATGCACCTCGGCCACGCGCACGTCGGGATGGTAGACCGGGATGTCCTTGCGCTCGACGAAGCGGATGCCCCAGAGCTTGCCGGCCAGGGCGAACATCCCCTGCTGGACGTTCTCCAGCTTGAAGTAGGGGCGCAGCGCCGAGTCGTCCAGGTCGTACTTGGCCTTGCGCAGCTTCTCGGCGTAGTACCACCAGTCCCAGGGCTGCAGGCGGAAGCCGCCGCCCTCGCTGTCGGCGATCCGCTGCATCTCGTCGCGCTCGGCCTTGGCCCGGGCCAGCGCCGGCGTCCACAGCGTGCGCAGGAAGGCGTCCACCCGGGCCGGCGTCCCGGCCATGCGCGGCTCGATGTAGTAGTCGGCGGGGGTGCGGTAGCCCAGCAGGCGGTAGCGCTCCTCGCGCAGCACCAGCAGCCGCTGCAGCACGGCCTTGTTGTCCTTGTCGTTGTCGCGGTCGCCGCGCATGAAGAAGCAGGAGAACAGCTTCTCGCGCAGGTCGCGGCGCGGCGAGTACTGCAGGAAGGGGATCCAGCTGGTCTTCTGGGCGGTGAATACCCACTTCCCCTCCAGGCCCATGGCCTTGGCCGTCTCGGCCGCCTCGCTGACGACGCCCGCGGGCAGCCCCGCCAGGTCCTCCGCCTTGTCCAGGACGATATACGAGGAGTTGGTCTCGGCCAGCACGTTGTCGCTGAACTTCAGCGCCAGCAGCGAGTGCTCCTTGTTGATCTCGCGCAGGCGCTCCTTCTGCCTGGCGTCGAGCAGGGCGCCGCTGCGCACGAAGCCCTTGTAGGTGTTCTCCAGCAGGTAGCGCTGCACGGCGTCCAGCTTCAGTCGGGCGCGGCGGTCGTAGACCGCCTTGACGCGGGCGAAGAGCTTCTCGTTGAGGGCGATGTTGTCCTGGTGCGCCGCCAGCAGCGGCGCCAGCTCATTGGCCAAGTCCTGCATCTCCCGGCTGGTGGCGGCGGTCAGCAGCGAGTAGAAGACGTTGCCCACCTCGCCGAGCAGCTGCCCGGACATGTCCAAGGCGACGATGGTGTTCTCGAAAGTCGGCGCCTTGGGATCGGCGGTGATGGCGTCGATCTCGGCCTGCTGCCGCTTCATCCCCTCCAGCATGGCCGGCTTGTAGTGGGCCAGCTGGATGCGGTCGAAGGGCGGCGTGTCGAAGGGGGTCTTGAACGGGCCGAGGAACGGGTTTTCCTCCGCCGCCAGCGGCCGGACGAGCGCCGCCAGTGCGAGGAGGGTGACGATGGCAAGCTTGTTCACGTGCGGTCCTCCTTTTTGAAGTGCTAAGGACCATTATACGCGGAAAGGGCCGCTTCCGCCCAAGTCGGGGGAATTTTCCCGCCTTGACAAGGGGGCGGCCGGGAGGCGATAATCTCCCTCCAGGAGGACTCGTGAAGGCTGTATTCCTGAAGGGCTCGCCGCCCGCCGGTCGCGACCCGCTCTGCAACCGCGCCGCCGCCGCCGTCATGGCCGCCACCAAGGCGCGGGGCTGGGAGGTCAGGTCGTTCGCCCTGGCCGGCATGGACATCGGCCCCTGCCGCGGCTGCTTCTCCTGCTGGCTGAAGACCCCGGGCCGCTGCGTCATCGCCGACGAACAGGAGGCGGTGCTGGCCGCCGCCGCCGGCTCTGAGCACTTCATCTGGCTCACCCCGGTCACCTTCGGCGGCTACTCCCCGGAGCTGAAGAAGGCCCTGGACCGCATCATCCCCATCCTGCTGCCCTTCTTCAAAAGGGTGCGCGGCGAGACCCATCACCCGCTGCGCTACCCGCCCTTCCGCCGCCGGCTGTTGGTCGTCGGCACGCGGCGCGAGGACGACGCCGAGGGCGAGGAGGCCTTCCGCCGCCTGGTCGGGCGCAACGCCCTGAACATGGGCGACGCCGCGGCGTCGGCGGTGGTGTTCAGCGGCGACGTCCCCCTGGCCGACATGGAGCGGCGGCTCGGCGAGGAGCCGTTCTTCGCGGAGGCGGCCCGATGAACGGCCGCAAGGTGCTGCTGCTGACCGCCAGCCCGCGCGGCGCCGCCAGCGTCTCGCGGGCGCTGGGCGAGTTCCTGCTCGCCCGGCTCGAGGAGCGCGGCATGGCGATCAAGTCGCTGCCGCTCCATCCCGCCCTCGGCGACGAGAAGCGCTTGGCCGAGCTGCTGGCCGCCGTCGACATGTGCTCGCTGCTCGTCGTCTCCTTCCCGCTGTACGTCGACCACCTGCCCAGCCCGCTCATCGAGCTGCTGCGCCAGGTGGCCGACCGCCGCCAGGGCCGCGCCGGCGAGGCGCGGCAGTCGCTGGCGGCGATCGTGCAATGCGGCTTCCCCGAGACCGCCCACTGCCGCCCCGCCGCCGAGGTGATGCGCCTGTTCGCCGCCCAGTCCGGCTTTCGCTTCCTGGGCTGCCTGGCCTGCGGCATGGGCGGCGCCGCCGGCGGCCGGGAACTGAAGGGGACGGGGGGCGTCGCCCGCCACCAGCTGCGGGCGCTGGGCGAAGCCGCGGCCTTCCTGGCCGAGGACCGGGAGCTTCCCGCCGAGGTCATCGCGCGCATGGGCCGCCCCATGATGCCGCGCTGGTTCTACAACTTCATGGCCGACCTGGGCTGGAAGCGCCAGGCGAAGAAGCACGGCACGCGGCGGGCGCTGCGCGACCGGCCTTACGCCGGAGCCTGATCGCTCCGGCAGCGGGATGCGCCGATTCCGCCTCCGGCGCCTGGTCATCGCCTTCTCGCTGGCCAACCTCTGCTGCCTGAACCCCTGGATCGTGCTGCTGATGGACCCTTGCCTCGGCTACCTGCGGCCGCGCCCCCCCGAACGTCTCGACTACGCGGCGCTGGCGGCGCTGGTCGCCCTCCTGGGCCTCCTGTTCCTCGCCGCCGATCGTCTCGCGATGCGTCTCGGCCCCGCGCGGGCCGGCGCCCTGCGCTCGGCGGGGTTTCTGGCCGCCGCCCTGTTCGTCTTGAACAGCGTCCGCCTCCTTCATCCCGGCCGCTTCGGCCTCAATGTCCTGGTCAACGCCTACGGAACGGCGGCGGTGGCCGCGGCGCTCCTCCTCGGCGCCCTCGGGATCGCGGTCCTGCTGCGCCGGAGGCTCAAGGCCGCGGTGGCCGCGGCGCTGTTCGCCGTCCAGGTCCTGAGCCCGCTGCTGCCCCTTTTTCTGGCCATGGCCGCCGTGCGGGCACTGGCCGCGCCCGGCGCCTGGCCGGAGCGGCGGCCCGCGCCGCTCCATTCCCCCGCGCGGAACGACAGGCGGGTGATCGTCCTGGTCTTCGACGAGATGGACCAGGCGCAAGCCTTCACCGCGCGCGATCCCGCCCTGCGCCTGCCCGAGCTGGACCGCTTCCGCGCCGCCTCCCTTTACGCGACGAACGCCTACCCACCCGCCGGCCGGACGCTCGAGGCCATGCCGTCGCTCATCAACGGCCGCATCGTGGCCGACGTGCGTTTCGCCGGACCCGCCGACATCCTCCTGCGCTACGAAGGGACCGGCAGGCATGTCCCCTGGACGGGGGAAATGAACCTGTTCCGGGAGCTTCATGCCGAAGGCTTCAACTCGGCGCTGAGCGGCTGGTTCCATCCTTACCCGCGCGTCCTGGACGGGCCGGCATACTGCCGCTGGCATCCCATGACCGCGGCCGCCTCGGGCCCCCTCGGGGATCGGCTGTGGCGGCAGGGGATCGATTTGCTGGGCCTGCTGCCCGGGGCCCGCCTTATCCACGGGAGCCGCGCGGCCGATCCCCTCTCGCACCTGCGGAACTTCCGGCGCATGCGCGAGGAGGCGCTGGCGCTGGCCCGCGACCGCCGTTTCAACCTGGTGTTCCTGCACTGGCCCATCCCCCACCCTCCAGGCATCTTCGACCGCGCCCTGGGCAGGCTCGTCGAGCGGGGCGGGGCCGGCGGCTATGCCGACAACCTGGCGCTGGCCGACCGCACGCTGGGCGAGCTGCGCCGCGCGATGAGCGCTGGGGGCATGTGGGACCAGACGGCCGTCATCGTCACCTCCGACCACTGGCGGCGCATGGTGCCCAACGTCCATTTCCGCGTCCCGTTCCTCGTCAAGCTGGGCGGCCGCCAGCCAGGACGGACCTTCGCCGGCGAGTTCAACACGGTGATCCTGCGCGATCTCGTGCGCGACCTGCTGCACGGGCGCATCGCCGGCGTCGAGGGGCTGGCCGCATGGCTGGGCGGCAGGGGGTCGCGGCGCGGGATCGGCTACTACAGGAAGATGAAGATCTGAGGCGGACGCGGCCGGCGCCGCCCCTTAGCGCCCGGGGCTTTTTCCGTCCGCCAGCTCCGCGAAAAGCTCCAGGTATTGGGAAGTGACCTTCTCCCAGGAATAGCTCTCCTCGACCCGCCGCCGCGCCCCGGCGCGCAGTCCGGCCAGGAGCCCGTCGTCGGCGGCGGCGAAGAGCCGGCCCAGGCTTCCTTCCTTCTTGTTGAAAAAGAGCCCGTGTTCGCCGTCGCCGAGGACCTCGCGGCTGAAGACCGTGTCCAGGGCCAGGACGGCGCAGCCGTTGGCCAGGGCGTGGAGCAGCGAGGGGTTGGTGCCCCCGAACTCGTGCCCGTGGACATAGGCGTAGCAATGCTGGTACAGCGCGGCCAACTGGCCGGCATGGGTCACGTAGCCGGTGAACAGGACGCCGGCGGCGCGGCCCCGGCCATGAACCCCTTCCGCATAGGCGTCCCGATAGGGGACGTCGCCGACGATGACCAGCCGGCGCTTCGAGCCGGAGGCGGCGAATTCCCTGACGATCAGGTCGGCGTTGTTGTCGGGCACCAGGCGGCCGACGACCAGGTAGTATCCCTGGGGCTCGAGGGCCCAGGGAGCGAGCAGGGCGGGGGCGGCCGCGGGATCGATGTTCGCCCCGTAGGCGATCATGGTCGAGGCGGCGCCGAACTCGCGGGCGTAGATCTTCTGCATCTCCAGCGAATCGGTGACCACGCGGTCGAACCGGCGCGTGGCCTGGCGTGAGGCCCAGCGGAAGTAGCGCGCGCCCAGGCCGCGCCACTTGGGCCTCAGCCACTCCAGGCCGTCCACGTTGATGACCGTGCGCCGGCCGCACAGCCGCGTCAGCAGGCCGAAGGGGCCGTTGGCGGAGTTGACGGCCAGGATGACGTCATAGCGGCAGAAGCAGGCGTGGACCATCGCCTGCAGCGAATGGACGAACTGGCTCAGGTTCTTCCTCTCGATGGTGGGGAGATAGACCAGGCGGATGCCGTTCAGCCGGCCGGGCCGCTCACGGAACAGCCCGCGGTGGCAGTAGACGGTCACCTCTTCGCCGCGCGCAGCCAGCCGCTCGCCCAGCTCGCGCACGAAGGTCTCGTACCCGCTGTAAACGTACGGATATCCACGCGAGCCGATGATGGCGATCCTCATCGCGGCGGCCTCCCGGCCGGCCCGTTCAGCTGCACGCCCAGGACGCGGGGATCGGCGCCGACGCCCATCCTCCGCAGGTTGAAGGCCGGGCGCACGCGGAATTCAAGGAATCCCCGGCCGCGGCCTCCGCCCAGGGCGAGGCGCCGGCTTTCGTTGCGGGAAAAAACCATCGTCTGCACGAGGCACCCCCGCCAGTAGACGTCGACCTCCTGCTTCCCGGCAGGCAGGTCGCGGAGCGGGGCCCCGCAGAACAGGGAGACCGCCGCCGCGTCGTCGAAACGGATGAGAGCGCCGGCGGCTGCCGTCGTCCAGCGGAACGGCCGGCCGCGGTCGTTCTCGGGATAGGAGAGGCCATAATCGTAGGCGGCCCCCTTTTCGACGGCCCAGGACGACGGGTGCAGGCGCCAGAAATCGGCGATGTTGGCGGCCAGGAATATGATCACGGCAATGGCTCCCGGGACCAGGAGCCGGCGCCGGCCAGGCGGAGCCGGCCCCGCGCCCGCGGCGACCAGGCACCAGAACAGGATCAGCGCCTCGGGGAACCAGAAGAAGTTGTTGAAGAGCAGGGCGGCGGCCATCACCGCCAGCGTCAGCCGCGCCGCGCCGCGCCGCGAGCGCAGCAGCAGCGCCGCCATGAATGCCAGGAACGACGCTCCGCCCAGGAGGCCGGTCTCGGTGAGGACGAGAAGATACTCGTTCAGGGGCAGGTCATAGTGGATCCCTTCCCCATGGTGCATGAACTTCAAATGGAACAGGAAATTGCCGGCTCCGACGCCGGCCAGCGGGAAGCGACCGACCATGACGGAGCTGTCGCGCAGCATGCCCAGGCGGGTGTTGCTGATCTCGTCCGCCGCCTCGGCCAGGCCCCCGCGAGAGGAGGCGCCCCGGGCCAGGTCGAGCGAGTGCCGCAGGCGCCGGCCCAGCGTGCCGCCGGCGAACAGCAGCGCGGCGACCAGCAGCAGCACGGAACCGGCCTTGCCCCACCTGGAGACCCGCGCGGACGCCAGGAGGGCGGCCAGCGCCGCCAGCACGAACAGGAACGACGTGCGGCAGCCGGAAAGGAACGTCGCGGCAGGGCTGCGGCCAGGAACAGCAATCCGGCCCAAAGGCCGCCGCCGCCAAGAAGGCGTTCCCAGGTGATGCCGTCCCGCCCTGCAGCGGCGGGCGGCTCCCCGGGAACAGGCCGGCGGATGAGCCGCAGCGCCTGGTAGAGGAACATGGCGCCGGCAACGAAACCGAAGGCATTGAAGTCGGAGAAGCCGCCGCTCACCTGCCCCATCTTCGCGCCCCACCAGCCCTGCGCCAGGAGCTCGGGATCGATCCATTTCTGGGCCAGGGCCAGCAGGAGCGACAGGAGAAAGCCGGCCTGGAGCGGGGCGGCGATCCCTGCCTCGCCGAGGCGCTGATGCCGGATCAGGAACGCCGCCCAGGGCGCGATGGAGAACAGCGCCAGGGTGATGGCCGGCAGGATGCAGGCGTAGGAGAGCCGCTCCATGCTCGGGGCGACCGGCGTGTCGCGCAGGAAGGCCAGCCGTGACAGCCCCAGGTTCGACCAGCGCAGGAAGACGAAGACGGCGGAGATCCAGAGCAGGGCCAGGAACAGCCGGTAGGGGGCGCGACCGGGAAAGGAGGTCTCCGGCCGCTCATTCTTCACCCGCGACGCCAGGAGCATTCCCGTCAGGTGGAAGAGGGGCACGCCGGCGTAGTTGAAGGGATAACCATGCAGGAACAGGTCGGCCAGCGAGCTGGCCAGGGGCAGGAGGAACAGGAAGAGCGCCAACGCCCGGCGGCCGTTCCCCAGGTAGGTGAAGAAGCCCAGGGCCAGGAAGGCGGCCGGCAGCAGCGGCGCCTTCAGGCGGAAGGCGACGCAATAGAGCAGCAGCGCCGCGGCGGCCAGGGCGGGCACGACGCCGGAGGGAGCCCGGGGCGGCCCAGGGAGCGCCGCTTCAGCCGGCATGGGGATCCCAGTGGAGCATCGCCCAGGCGGAAAGGCAGAGGATCTTCAGGTCGAGCCAGAAAGACCAGTTCTCGATGTACCAGATGTCGGCCTCCACCCGCTGGGCGAGGGCGCGGGGATCGCGCGTCTCACCGCGGAAGCCATTGACCTGCGCCCAGCCGGTGATCCCCGGCTTGATCAGGTGGCGCAGCGCATAGCCCGGGATCGAGTCCTTCGCCTCCAGGTTCATGGGCGTAGGATGGGGACGAGGCCCCACCAGCGACATCTCGCCCTTGAGCACGTTGATGAACTGCGGCAGCTCGTCCAGGTTGCTGCGGCGCAGGAAGCGGCCGAAGCGGGTGATTCGCGGGTCGTCGCGCCGCGCCTGCTGATAATGGCCGTTCTCGTCGACGTCGCGGCTGTCGCGGACCATGGAGCGGAACTTCCAGCAGCGGATCGGCCGGTTCTTCTCGCCCCAGCGCTCCTGCTTGAAGAACACCGGCCCCGGCGAGGTGGCCTTGATCAGCAGCGCCAGCAGCGGCCAGAGCCAGGAGAAGACCAGCAGGAAGGCCAGGAGCGCGGCGAGCAGATCGAAGGCGCGCTTCAGCAGGCGCCAATGGGCCTGCTCCAGGAGGCCCGAGCGGATGGAGAGCAGGGGGAACGGGCCGAAGCGGGTGACTTCGAAGCGCGGGCGAAGGAATTCGAAGTAATCGGGGATGATGCGCACGCGCACCGGCGCCCCCTGGCAGGCATCGACCACCCGGGCGAGCTGGCGGGTGGCGCCGTTGGGCAGGGCGATGACCACGTCATCGATCTCCCCGCGCTCGAGGACCCCCGCCAGGTCGTCGATGCCCCCGAGGTACAGATCCCCCAGACCGGGCTGGGGCGGATCGGCGATGAAGCCGATCACGTTCAGGCCCAGTTGGGGATTGTCGCGGATCGTCTCCTGGAACCTCCTGCCGATATCGCCGGCGCCCACGATCAGCACCCGGCCGGGCCTGCGGCCCTGCAGCCCCAGGCGCCGGGACAGGAAGTGCCGGAGCCCTCTCCAGGCCCCCAGCGTGCCCAGGAGCATCAGAAAATAGGCCAGGACGAAGAACCGCGAGAGGGCCTGGGTCTTGACCACGAAGAGGACGGCGATGGAGACCAGCCCCTGCACGCCGGAGTTCATCGCGACCGTCCGCAGCTCGAGCGCGAGGGTCTTGGCGCGGAAATCGTCGTACAGGCCTGTGACGCGGGCGGAAACGATCCAGCCCGTCCCCAGGAGAAAAAGGAACAGCGCCTCTTCCGGCCGCAGGGCGAGGGGCGCGGCAACGGCCCCGGCATGCCTTTTGGCCAGCCAGACCGCCGTCAGGAAGGAGAGGGCCACGAACAGGACATCGATCCCGGCCCAGGCGAGCTTATCCGCACCCCTCCTCTTTTGCATGCCCCATATTTAACCACATGTCGTCATTTTTTTCATCCGCCGGAGGGAATGGGCGCGCTTCCGGCCGGCAGACGCCAGATGAATCCGCATGAACCGGGGCGCAGGCCCGAGCGCGGCGGAGAAACGAGCTAGGCCCACGGGTTCGGGGATCGCCCGCGGACCGCTCCGTGTTCGCTCAGTTGTCGATGGTGAAGCACTGGTCGGACACGTCGAACGGCACCGTGTCCGGGAGCGAGAACGGCAGGGCGATCCGCAGCGTCCGGCCGGGCTCGCCGGCGACGCGCAGGGCCTGGTCGGCCGGTCCCGCCGCCTCGACGCGCACGCGGCCCTCCTCGGCGCCGGCCGCCGGCAGCCGCCAGCAGCTCTCCAGGGCGTTGCGGCGCGCGTCGTAGCGCTCGAAGTCGTCGTGCAGCACCGTGAACGTTTCCGGCTCCCCGCCCGCCTCGCCGGGCAGGACGACGCGGACGGACAGGTCGGACAGCAGCAGCTCGGCCGGCGCCGCGCCCCCCGCCTGCAGCACCAGCTGCGGCCGGAAGCGGAATTCGCGCGTCGTCCCCAGCGGGGCGCCGGCGAAAACCGGCCGCTCGTCCAGCAGCGCCTCGAGGGTGTCGCGGCGGAAGTCGAAGCGCAGCCGCAGCCCGTGCAGGCCCTCGGCCAGGGAGGCGACCGGGAAGCTCAGGCCGCCGAAGCGCAGCGCGCCGCGGCCGATCTCCAGCCGGGCGAAGCCGCAGCTCGGGTCGCGCGGGTCGCTGCCGCCGAACCAGAGCGCCAGGGCCGGCTCGTCCCCTTCCGCCCGCAGGCGGAAGGCCAGCTCCACCTCCAGCAGGCCGTTGTCCTGCCAGGGCCGGCCGTTGGCGTCGCTCACGCGCACGATGCCGTTGCGGCCGAAGCGGACCGGCGCCTGCCAGGCGAACTCGCCGCTGTTCTCGGCGTGCTCGGCGATGGTGGAGAAGGTGCCGCCGTTGTCAGGCGAATACTCCAACCGGACGTCCAGGACGCCGGGGTCCCTCGTCCAGCGGATGGGGAACGGCTGGGCCGCCTTCAGCACCTCGCCGGAGTTGGGGGCGGTCACGGCCAGCGCCGCGGTGCTGACGATGGCGAACTTGGGGCTGTCGTCTGTGACCAGGTTGTCCACGGCGGTGACGCGGACGATGTAGTTGGTGGCCAGCGCCTGCCGGGCCGGGATGGCCCAGCGCCAGGTGCCGTCGTTGGCCGTGGTCGTCACCAGCGTCGTGACCAGGGTCGTCCCCTTGTAGAGGCGGATCTTGACGTTGGCGTTCACCGTCCCCTCGCTGGTCCAGGTGATGGCGTAGGTCTGCCCGCGCTGCCACTTGGCGCCGAGGGTCGGCGCCGTCATCGTGATGCGGCCGTTGGCGATCTTGAACTCGGCGCTCTTGCCGGTCACCTTGCCGTCCAAGGTGATGACGCGGACGATGTACTTGCCGGCGGCCAGGCTGGCGGGGATGGCCCACTCGTAGCTGCCGTCATTCTCGGTGCCGGTGGAGATCTCCAGCTTTTTCGCGGTGCCCTGGTAGAGATGGATCTTGACATTGGCGTCCAGCGTGCCCTTCCCGGTCCAGGTGATG
>DAHVOV010000238.1 GCA_027318645.1 Candidatus Aminicenantota bacterium | reverse complement strand
CAGGGCGTCGACCACGATCAGCACGATGTTGGGGCGCGACGGCGCCCGGCGGCAGGAGCCCGTCAGCAGCAGGGCCGCCAGGGCGGCGGTGAGCAGGCAGAGGAGGACGGCGCGGTTCTTCATCGGCAGATTATACGGGCGCCCTGCCGGCCGGTCAAGGGCATTCATGCCACCGGCAGACGGCTCCCCCGGCACAGTAACGAATAACGAGTGACAAGTGACGAGAAAATAAACTCGGCGTACGGCATACGGCGTACGGCGGACGGTCAGAGAAGATCATCCCAAAATGCCGTAAGGTTCGACGTTCGAGGTTCGACGTCCGACGTTGGGACTGATGCTTGGATGCTGAAGATTTCTAGTCAGTGGCTGATCGTTATTGCTGACAGTGATATCGATATTGACACTGTAAGTTCGTCGTGTTTCCTTGCGAACACTAACACAAACACTAACACATAGAGCACCGCGAGTGCCATGGTTTTACTGTAAACCGTACACCGTAAACCGTATACCGTTTTCCTTCACGAATTACGAGTCACGAATCACGACAGCTCGTTTCTATGCGGCGGCTACCACTGCCACTGATAGCTGGGCTATGTTCACTATCCTGGCTTGGCTAACACTAACACAAACACTAACACAAAAAGTTCGTTTCGTCGTTAAATGACGATCTTCTCCTTGTACTCGCCGAAGACGGCGCGCATCTGGTCGCAGATCTCCTGCAGGGTGGCGTAGGTCTTGACCGCCTCCAGGATCGGCGGCAGCAGGTTCTTGTCGCCGGCGGCGGCGGCCTTGACCCCGGCCAGCGCCCTGGCGACGGCGGCGTTGTCGCGCTCACGCTTCTTTTCCTGCAGGCGCTGCCGCTGCCGCTCCTCGATCTCGGGCGAGACCTTCAGCGTCTTGAGGTGCGAGAGGTCCTCCTCGACCTGGAACTGGTTGACGCCGACGATGACCTGCTCCTGGCCATCGATCTCCTTCTGGTAGGAATAGGAGCTGTCCTGGATCTGCTTCTGCGGGTAGCCGGCCTCGATGGCCGCCAGCATGCCGCCCATGGACTCGATCTTGTCCAGGTACTTCCAGACCTCGCGCTCGATCTCGCCGGTCATGGCCTCGACGAAGTAGGAGCCGGCCAGCGGGTCGATGGTGTCGGCCACGCCGCTCTCGTAGGCGATGATCTGCTGCGTGCGCAGGGCCACGCGCACCGACTCCTCGGTGGGCAGGGCCAGCGCCTCGTCCATGGAGTTGGTGTGCAGGCTCTGGGTGCCGCCGAGCACGGCGGCCAGCGCCTGCAGGGTGACGCGCACCACGTTGTTCATCGGCTGCTGGGCGGTCAGGGTCACGCCGCCGGTCTGGGTGTGGAAGCGCATCAGCTGCGACTTCTCGCCGGCCTGGAACTTCTCCCTCATGATGCGCGCCCAGACGCGGCGGGCGGCGCGGAACTTGGCCACCTCCTCCAGCAGGTTGTTGTGGCTGGCGAAGAAGAAGGAGAGGCGCGGGGCGAACTCGTCGACCTTCATGCCGGCGGCGACGGCCGAGCGGACGTACTCGATGCCGTCGGCGAAGGTGAAGGCCAGCTCCTGGGCGGCGGTCGAGCCGGCCTCGCGGATGTGGTAGCCGCTGATGGAGATGGTGTTCCACTTGGGGACGCGCTCCTTGCAGAAGGAGAAGATGTCGGAGATGAGGCGCAGCGACGGCTTGGGCGGGAAGATGTAGGTGCCGCGGGCGATGTACTCCTTGAGCAGGTCGTTCTGGATGGTGCCCGACAGCTGCTCCAGCGGGATGCCGCGCTTCTCGGCGACGGCGAGGTACATGGCCAGGACGACCGCCGCCGAGGCGTTGATGGTCATTGACACCGACACCTTGTCCAGCGGGATGCGGTCGAAGAGCAGCTCCATGTCGGCCAGGGTATCGACCGCGACGCCGACCTTGCCCACCTCGCCCTCGCACAGGGAGTTGTCCGAGTCCAGGCCGATCTGCGTGGGCAGGTCGAAGGCCACGCTCAGGCCGGTCTGACCCTGCTCGAGCAGGTAGCGGTAGCGGCGGTTCGACTCCTCGGCCGACCCGAAGCCGGCGTACTGGCGCATGGTCCAGAAGCGGCCGCGGTACATGGTCGGCTGCACGCCGCGGGTGTAGGGATAGGCGCCGGGATAGCCCAGGTCGCGCTCGTAGTCGAGCCCCTTCACGTCCTCCGGGTCATAGAACCGCTGCACCGGCAGCGAGGTGGCCTTGAAGGCCTCCTTGCGCTCGTGGTTCTTCTCCAGCGTCTTTTTCAGGATGCGTTCTTCCCATTCCTTTTTCTTCATGGCTGAAAACCTCTCGTGGCGGTAAAGAATTTATTTCCCGACGCGGCGCCGCGCTAGGGTTGTCCTACCCGAGCGCCGGCGCCCCGTCCGTCATCGATCGCTCCCGGAGCGTGGATGAGCGGCTAGATCCTGGATTTCCTGGAGAAGGTGTCCTTGGCCCCCTCGATGAAGTCCTTGGCTTTTTCGCCGATCTTTTCGACCCCTTCCTTGACCTCGCCGCCGAGCTTGTCGGAAAAGTCCTTGATCTGCTTGCGGGTCTCCTTGCCCGACTGCGGGGCGAAGAGCAGGGCCAGGCCGGCCCCGACGACCGCGCCGGTAAGGAAGCTGAAGAACATCTTGCTGCCGGTATTCTCGCTCATCTATTTACCTCCTTTGAACTTCTTGACCAGGTTCCAGCCCATCTTGACCGCCGGCAGGAAGGCCAGCAGCCCGGCCGAGCGCCGGAGCACGTTGTTGTTGATGAAGCTCAGCGTGTCGCCGACGTGCTCCACCGTGCGCTTGGACTGGGACAGGACCGAGTCGACCTTGTCCAGCCGGTCCTCGGCGACGGCGATCAGCCGCTTGGTCTCGCGGGCCAGGTCGCGCGCCTCGATCGAGGTCTTCTCCAGGTCGATCATCAGCGACTTGAACTGCTGGATGGCCGGGACCAGCGTCACGACCAGCAGCAGGAATCCCAGCGATACGACCAGGGCGACGACGAAGATGATGATCAGGACCGTTGTGCTCATGGTTTTCCCTTACGTAGTTATTATAATTAAATGCCACCGCTTGTCAATGTTTCGCCGCCGATTTCGCCCGTCGCAGCGGTTTTCCCGACAAGACCCGGAGGCGGCCCCGTCTTCCCTGCCGGCGGAAATTGGTATAAAATCGCCCCATGAACCCGCGAAACCCTGCCGGGGACGGCCGTCCCCCGTTCGTCTTCGACGCCCACTGCGACACGGCGTCGGTCCTGGCCGACAAGCCGTGGGGCTTCCGCCGCAACCCGGCGCACATCGACCTGCAAAAGGCCCGCGCCGGCGGGCTCAGGGCCCAGGTCTTCGCCGTCTGGGTCGACCCGCTCTTCGCCCCGCGCCGCGCCCTGAAGCGCGGCCTGGAGGTGCTGCGGGCCCTGGAGGACAAGGTCTTCGCCCCGGGGCTGGCGTCCAAGGTGACGTCGGTGGCCGCCATGGACGAGGCGGTCGCCGCCGGCAGGCTGGCCGGCTGGGTCTTTCTCGAGGGCGGGCACATCATCGAGGACTCGCTGGAGGTCCTCGACGTCTTCCGCTCCCTGGGCGTCGCCGGCATGACCCTCACCCACGGCAAGAACGTCTCCTGGGCCGATTCCTCGACCGACTCGCCGCGCGTGCGCGGCCTGACCGCGCTGGGCCGGCGCGTCGTCAGGCGCATGGAGCGGACGGGGATGGCCATCGACGTGGCGCACGTCTCCGACGCCACGGCCCGGGCGGTGCTGGGCGCCGTCTCCGCCCCGGTCATGGCCTCGCACTCCAACGCCCGCCGGCTGTGCGACGTGCCGCGCAACCTGAGCGACGACCTGATCCGCGCCATCTCCCGCCGCGGCGGCTTCATCGGCGTCAACTTCCATCCCGCCTTCGTCCGCCGCCGCGTCTACGACCAGATCGAGGCCGCCTTTGCCCGCAGCGAGAACGAGATGAAGCGACGGGCGCGCGGCCGCGAGGACGACCCGCGCTTCCTCAGCGACCTGGAATGGAAGTATTTCCAGAAGGCCGTGAAGGGCAACGACCCCGTCTTCATCGACGACCTGATCGACCACGTCGTCCACATCGCCTCGCTGGGCGGCATCGACTGCGTGGGCCTGGGCAGCGACTTCGACGGCATCGCCTCCACCCCCGTCGACCTGCGCCATGCCGGCGACTACCCGGCGCTGGCGGCCGGGCTGCGCCGCCGCGGGTTCCGCGCCGGGGAGGTGCGCCAGGTGCTGGGGCTGAACCTGCGGAAGTTCATGCGCCGGGTGGAGCGGGCCGGGAGCGGCCGGTGAGGATCGGCGTCGCCCTGGGCGGCGGCGGCGCCAAGGGGCTGGCCCACATCGGGGTGCTCAAGGCCCTGCTGCGCGGCGGCGTCGTCCCCGGCATGGTCTCCGGCACCAGCATGGGCGCCCTGGTCGGCGGCCTCTACTGCCTGAAAGGGGACATCCGCTCCGTCGAGGAGTTCGCCCTCGGCTTCGAGAACGCCGACCTCTCCCCGTACCTGGCCGCCCGCCCCAGCAGCTCGGGGCTGGTATCGGAGAAGCGCATCCAGGCGTTCCTGGACGGCCTGTTCGGCTCCGTTCGCATCGAGGACCTGGCCACTCCCTTCTCCTGCGTCGCCGCCGACGTGCGCAGCGGAGGCGAGGTCGTCATCGACCGCGGCCCCCTCGCCCGCGCCGTGCGCGCCTCCATCTCGGTGCCGGTCATATTCAAGCCCGTCCCCCTGCGCGGGCGCTACCTGGTGGACGGCGGCCTGGTCAACCCGGTGCCGGTCGACGCGCTGAAGCGGGGCGGCGCCGGGCTCTTGGTCGCCGTCAACGTCATCACCCCGCCCGGCGGGCGGCCGCTGCCGCGCGCGCGGGGCGCGCGGCGCCGGGACAAGCCGCTGATCGCCCGCCTCGACGATTTCCTCAGCCGCAAGCTGCTCAGCGGCGGCCCGCACAAGGAGCCCAACCTCATCGAGACGACCCTGGCCACAATCGAGATCATGCAGGAGAAGCTGGTCATGGCCCGCCTGGCCAACGACCGCCCCGACGTCACCATTCACGTCGACACCGCCGGGTTCAAGATGTTCGAGTTCTACCGCCCGGCCGAGCTGATCCGCCAAGGCGAGGAGGCGGCGGAGCGGCGTCTGCAGGCGATCCTGCGGCTGCGCCGCCGGCTCGGCCCGGCCGCCGGCGCCGGGGGCTGACATGGAGTCGTGCGGCTGCGAGAAGTGCGTCAGCGCCTGCCGCCGCGACCCCGGCCGCCTCGTGCCCGCCGACGTGAAGAAGATGGCCGCGCTGCTGGGCATCGGCGAGGAGGAGCTCAAGCGGGAGTACCTGGTGATCATCCCGGCCCGCAACGGTCCCGTCCGCTTCCTGGCGCCGGCCAAGATCAAGGCGGCGCGCTTCCTGGCCGCCCCGGGCACCGTCGTGCCCGACTACTACGCCGAGGAGAAGGGGCGCTGCGTGTTCCTGGCCGAGGAGGGGACGTGCCGGGTCCACGAGGCCAAGCCCTTCGAGTGCGCCGCCTACATGGGCTGCCGCCATACCTTCCTGGGCCGGCCCTACAAGGAAAAGGACGTGGAGGCCTTCTTCATCTCGCGCTGGCGAAAGTCCCAGGATCTGATATAACCGAACTTGGCATACGGCCCACGGCATAGGGTGTACGGTAAAAGCCCTTTGAAACCATCCGCCTTAGCGGTAATAATGGTATTTTTATTAAATGCCAGGCAGCACCCTTGGTGAAGGCTTAACTGCATGAAAAAAGAGAAGCGATCTCTCAAGCAAGCAAAAGGAACTGCTTGGCATTCGGCAAGCAGCCAAGCATCTTGCGCTCGTTCGCGTCGAATCTCGAACCGTAAAGCTCTCTGAGGGTTTCTTTTCTGACCGTACGCCCTACGCCGTATGCCGTACGCCGAGATCCTTCAGCCTCCCGAAATCAAATGGATCGCCTCGACGTTGTCGCCGTCGCCGACGAAGATGCGCTCGTATTCCTCTTTCTTGACCAGGTGGCCGTTGACCTTGACCACGATCAGCGGAAAGGTGAAGTTCATCTGGTTCAGCAGCTCGCGGACGCTGAGCGTCTCGCCGGCCATGCTGACTTCGTTATTGTTCACGGTGATCTTCATTGTATGTCCCTGCTCATTCGTCCCAGACGTCCTCGCCGCGGGCCGGCTCGAGGTCGTCGAGCACGATCTCGAGCACCTGGTTGGCCTGCAGCGCCGCCACGGCCGCCACCCGCGGCGCCAGGGGCGGCAGCTCGTCGCTGACCTCGCTCTGCTCGTCGCCGCAGATGAACAGGCTGCCCAGGCGCCGGGTGCGCAGCTCGTTGTTGCCGCCGTAGCCGGCCAGCCCCGACCCGGCGACGATGAACTTGTCGGGGAAATGCTCGCTCACGGTCTCGATGATCATCAGCTTCATGTCGGCGGCGTCGAAGGCCTCGACGATCACCCGGCAGTCGCGGAACACGCGCACCACTTCGTCGGGCCCCAGGTGCAGGTCATGGGCCTCGACGACGATGTCGGGGTTCACCCGGCGCAGGTTCTCGGCCAGCGCCTCGACCTTCTTGCGCCCCACCTGGTCGAGGAAATAGTACTGGCGGTCGAGGTTCGCCGCGGTCACGACGTCGAAGTCGGCGATGACCAGGCGGCCGACCCCGGCGCGGGCCAGGGCCATGGCGCAGTTCGAGCCCAGCCCGCCGCAGCCGGCGATGCCGACACAGGTACCCTTGAGTTTTTCCAGCTTGGATTTCATCCTTCCCCGAGATTATTATTATATAATCATCCCGGGGAAAAAGCAATCGGAATGGTTAAATAAAAACGTGTTTTAGAAGGCCGCCCCCAGGCCGATCCCGGCCCTCAGCCCGCCCAGTTCGATCCTTCCCGGCTCCAGGTCGAGGAGGACGCGGCAGTAGGAGGCCGAAAGGGTGGCGAACAAGCTCTTCCCCAGGCCGTGGTCGAGGCAGGCGCCGGCCCGCTTGTCTAAAGCCCCGCCTTCGTCGAAGCGTCCCAGGGCTTCCTTCCGGAACGTTTACCGCCGCTGAAATTGTCATGTTCAGGCCCGGCGACTATAATGGGAGCACCATGGCACTCCGGATCCCCGCAACGATCGTTCTCTGCCTGGCCGCGCTGGCCCTCGCCGGCACGCCCCCGGAGCGGATCGCCGCCGCCCGGGGAAGGCAAAGGCTCGACCTCATCCTGCACGCCCTCGGCGAACGCGGCGGGGCCGCTGCCGCATCACTGCAGGAGCGCGAGCGCCTGGCGCGCGAAGCGCTGGAGATCGCCAGGGGACTCGCCGACCGCCGCGCCGAGGCCCTGGCGCTCAGGCACGTCGCCCGCTGCGAGTCCGTCGCCCGACGGTTCGACCCGGCGCTCGAGGATTTTTTTCGCTCGCGGCGTATCTACCGCGAGATCGCCGACAAAGGCGAGGAAGCCGCGACCGGCCGGGAGATCGACGCCCTCTTCGCGTCGCTGCTCGCGGTCTTCTCTGATCTCGACCGGGCGAGGGATTATCACGAGGCGGAGCTGCAGGCGGCGCGGAGGGAGAACGACGCGGCGGCCGCTGCGCTCAGCCTGAACCGCATCGCCGACATCGATCGCGCCCGCGGCCTGTACCGCCGGGCGATCCCCCTGTACCGCGAGGCGCTGCGGCTCCACGAGCAGCACAACGTCCTCTGCGAGCCAGGGATCCTTTTCGGCAACCTGAGCGATTCATGCCTGAAGGCGGGCGACCGGGACGGGGCGATGGCCGCCATGAGGCGGAACCAGGCCGATCTCGACGAGAAAAGGCTGGCCCAGGGCGAGGGGCGGGCGCAGGCCACCGAGGGGCAGGAACGGCTGGAGCGCGGCGACCTGGAGGGCGCCCTGGCAAGCATGGGCCGCGCCCTCGACATCCATCAGCGCCATTTCGTCATCAGCCGCACGGTCGCCGACCTGCGCACCCTGGCCGAGATCCATTCCCGCCTCGGCCGTGAGCGGCAGGCGCGGGAGTGCCTGGACCGGGCCGACGCCATCCTGCGGCTCAAGGCCGACCGGATCGAGATCATGGCCGTCCTGCTGTCGCGGGCCGAGGCGCTGCGGCGGCAGGGCGAGCTGGACCGGGCCGAGGCCCTGCTCCTGTACTGCGAGAGCGAATCCAGCCAGAAGCAGCTGTACGAGAAGCTGCGCGAGACCTACGGCCAGCTGAGCTCGCTCTATACATTGCGCCGCGATCCGGCCCGGGCGCTGTATTATTCTTCCCTGGTCAAGGCGACGTGGGCCGGCATGCCGAGCAAGGCCGTCTGGGCCGGCATGCAGAAGCTGCTCGACCAGGAGGCGAGCGACCGGGAGATCGCCGCGGTGCAGGAGCAGAGGCGGCGGCAGGTCCTGGCCACGGCGGCGGCCGCCGTCGCGGCGCTGGTCCTGGTCGCGGTGCTGGTCTGGAGGCGCAAGGCGCTCCGCCGCTGGCTCCGTGACCGCCTCAGCAGCCGCCGGCAGCGGCTGCAGCGGCAGAAGGCGAAGCTCAGTGAAGCGGCGCGCCGGCTCGGGGAAGGCGGGAAAAAGCGCGGCCATCCCGTCGACTGCCTCGGCCGGGCGCTGCTCCACATGCGTTCGGAAAAGCCCTATCTCGACAGCGCCCTGTCGCTGAAGGCGCTCGCCGGCAAGATCGGCACGAACGCCGGCGCCCTTTCCCGCGCACTCAACGCCGAGCTGGGCATGGGCTTCAGCGACTTCGTGAACCACTTCCGCATCGAGGAGGCCATGCGCATCATGTCGGGCGACGACCGGGACGAATGGGACGTGATCGACGTCTGCTTCGAAACGGGCTTCAACTCGCTGTCGTCGTTCTACCGCGTCTTCAAGATGCACACCGGCATGACCCCGGCCGAGTTCCAGCGCAGCCGCGGCCAATAGCCAGCGCGCGGGCGGCGCCCGCGACCCGGACCGTTCCCCGCCGCGCGAAGCAGGCGGGACGCCTGATCCCGGCCGCTATTGCTTCCGCTCCCCTTGCCCGTCCTCGCGCACGGCCAGCTGGCCGCAGGCGGAGCGGATGCCACGCCCCTTCGACCAGCGGGTGACCACGGTCAGCCCCTTGTCCAGCAGCACGGCGCGGAAGGCCTCCACCGCGGCCTCGTCGGGCCGGCGGAAGCGCAGGCCGGGGCTGGGGTTGAAGGTGATAAGGTTGACCTTGGAGGGGATGCCGTGCAGCAGACGGGCCAGCTGGCGCGCCTGCGCCGGCGCGTCGTTGACGCCGGCCAGCAGCACGTATTCGAAGGTGATG
>DAHVOV010000225.1 GCA_027318645.1 Candidatus Aminicenantota bacterium | reverse complement strand
ACGGCGAGGGGGGCCTGGCGGGCAGCGGCGCCGGCGCGCGGGCCGGCAGCCCGAGCACCGCGACCGCGGCGCACGCGGCGATCACGGCGAGCACCATGGCCCGGAAGCCGTCGCGGTCCAGGTGGTGCGAGCACGAACAGGTGACCAGGAAGCCGCCGGGGCGGACCATCTTCAGCGCCCGCAGGTTGATCTCCTTGTAGCCGCGCAGCGCCTCGGCCAGCTTGGCGCGCGACTTGACGAAGGCCGGCGGGTCGAGGACGACGACGTCCCGGCGCGCGCCGGCCTTGCTCATCTCCTTGAGCCTCTTGATGGCGTCGTCCTGGATGAATTCCAGGCGCTCCGCCTCGAAGCCGTTCAGGGCGGCGTTCTCGCGCGCCTGGGCCATGTACTCGCCCGAGATCTCCAGGAACTCGACGCGGCGGGCGCCGAAGCGGCAGGCGTGCAGCCCCCAGGCGCCGGCGTAGGAGAAGGCGTCGAGCACCTCCCGGTCGCGGCAGATGGGGGCGAGCAGCAGGTAGTTGTCGCGCTGGTCGAGGAAGAACCCGGTCTTCTGGCTCCTGAGGAAATCGACCTTGAACTTCAGGCCGTTGACGACGATGACCTTCTCCGGCGCGGCGCCGGGGGTGACCATGCGGTTGACCAGCTCCAGCCCCTCCTTCTCGCGGGCCTGGGCGATCGACTTCTCGACCAGCACGGCGCCGGGATGCATCTCGCCGAGGATGGCGAAGACGTCCTCCTTGAAGTTCTCCATGCCGGCGGTGGTGACCTGCACGATGAAATAGTCGCCGAAGCGGTCGACGACCAGGCCGGGCAGGAAGTCGGCCTCGCCGTAGGCCAGGCGGTAATGGTCGTTGTCGGGCCGCAGCTCCCTGCGCTGGCGGTCGGCCTCGAGCAGGCGGCGGCGCAGGAATTCGCGGTCGATCGCCTCGCCGGGGTCGTAGCTCAGCACGCGGAAGGCGATGGTGGAGCGGTGATTGACGTAGCCGGTGGCGACGTACATGCCGTCGGCGGAAAGGAGGGTGCAGAGCTCGCCGGCGGCGAACTCCCGGAGCGGGCCGCGGAGCTCGTTGTCGTAGGCCCAGAACTCTCCCTCCAGGAGGCGCTTCTCCTCGTGGGGCTTCAGGAACAGCTTCTTGTACTCCGCCGGCATGGAGACATTATAAGGGATTCGCCGCGATTTGCCAAAGGGCTTTCCGTCTCCCAAGAAAGTGGTAGTGGTAGTGATAGTGGTAGTGAAGGCAATCACAGAACTCTTTTGGGAGCCAAGAAAGGGTCTAGGCTTTTACTTATATAAAAGTCAGATAGCGGAAGTCGGCAACAAATTGAAATTATAAGATCTGAGTATCTTTAGAAATCAGCCGAGTGCTTGGGCTATCACTATCACTTTCTTTGGGGGCCAGGCAGCCCTTCAGTCGAGACGGGGCTCCAGCGAGTCGAACAGCTCCCAGGCGCCGTCGACCGAATCGACGGCAAAGAGTCGCTTGAGCAGCTTGCGGTCCTTCATGAACTTCGACAGCCCGGCCAGGACCTTCAGGTACTCGTTCAGCTTCTCCAGCGGCGTGACCAGGAGGAAGACGACGCGCACCGGCTGGCGGTCCTCGGCGGAGAAGCTCACTTCGTCGGACAGCTTGGCCATGGCCATGACGATGCGGTCGATCGACTTCACCCGGGCATGGGGGATGGCGACGCCGTTCCCCAGGGACGTGCCGCCGCGCGACTCGCGGCTGAATATCTCCTCCAGCACGGCCTCTTCGTCGCGGATCGCCTGGCAATCCTTCATGCGCCGGACGATCTCCGTGATGGCCGCCTCCTTGGAAGGCGCCCCCAGGTCCAAAAAGATCAGTTTCCTGTCGAGGTAATCGGCCAGTCTCATATTGCCTGCACCTGTCTCTCTTGTTGGATTGGCTTCGCGTGCCAGTAAAGGACATTATAACAGATTTTACGGAAAATGCCAGCGGAAATCAGACGTGGACGTCAGACGTTAGACGTTAGTGAGAGTGCCGAAGAATTGAACGGAGAATTGAATGGAGGTAAATAAAAATGGCTCCTCAGGAGGGACTTGAACCCCCAACCTACCCCGGCGGTAGTTTGTCAGTACCGCCGGGGCCGCTCTGCCGATTGAGTTTGAGCTTCCTGATCATTAGTTCAGGGGATTTCCAATTCTTGATCTCCCGTTCTCTGGCGTGAGCAGCATGTCTTGTAGGATATTCCTCTGAGTAAATCAACTTCCAAGGACCTTTACCGCGTGTATAGGGACTCAATCCACGATTGTGTTGTTCGACTCTCCAGGAAAGATTTGAGGTTAGACCGATATAGTGTCGATTAATCTTTTTTGAAAAGATGATATAAACGCTGAAAGATCGATCCATAAAAAATGGCTCCTCAGGAGGGACTTGAACCCCCAACCTAATGGTTAACAGCCATCCGCTCTGCCGATTGAGCTACTGAGGAACCCGGAAGAATTATAACATTCGAAAGAAAAAGTGTCAATCCGGTATTCTTGGTTCCTAATGCTCGTTTCTTGCTGACGTCCAGCGTCTATCGTCTGACGTCTGAGCTGTTGCCAGTGCCTTGCTAACGTCTAACGTCTGCCTTCTAACGTCTATCTTCTATCGTCTAGCGTCTGAGCTATGGGATCACGGTAAACGTGATCGACGCCTTGTTGTTGCCCTCGCTGCGCTCGGCGACCTCGTTGTCGTAGTCGAGGCGGCACTCGTAGGTGTGCTGGCCGACGACCGTCGGCACGAAGTTGTCGATGAACTTGGTCTGCGTCTCGTTGGCGCCGACGTTGCCCCAGTACTGGTTCCAGATCATTTGGTCGTCGACGTAATAGCCGAGCTTCCACACCCCGTTCAGGGCGCGCCCGATATTCTTGTAACTGCAGTACATGAGGTACTTGACCCCCTTCTTCAGCTGCGTCACCGGCCTGGGCGGCCGGTTGAGGGGCTGCGGGCCGGCCTTGAGGATCCAGATCCTCTCGATGGCCAGGTCGGGGCGCAGCAGCAGGGCCTCGGCCAGGCTCGCCTGCGCGGCGGACTGCGCCTGCTGCTTTTGCTGGACGGCGGCGGCGGCCGGCGTCGTTGCCAGCGCCAACAGGAATAGTGTCATCAAGACAGCGGTAGTTCTGTTCATCATCGCGGCCTCCTGTATATGGAAAGATATGACGGGAAGGCCCGGCATCTCATCGGCAACGGAGAGACGTCCCCCGGCCTAGCGCGTCCGGCGCAGCACGGCGCGGGACAGGAAGGCCAGGAAGAAGACC
>DAHVOV010000224.1 GCA_027318645.1 Candidatus Aminicenantota bacterium | reverse complement strand
GTGGAGCACGGCGTCGCCGTCGTTCCCGGCGAGGCCTTCGGCATGCGGCAGCGGCCGTTCCTGCGCCTCAGCTATGGCAACCTCCCGCCCGCGGCCATGGCAGCGGCCGCGCCGCGCCTGGCCTCCGCCCTCGCCGCCGTGCTCGGCTCCTGACGCCGGCTTTACATGGCCGCCCCCTTCCGGTACAATCGGGGCATGGTGAAGAACGAGAGGACGGTCACGGCCGAGAGCCGCTGCCAGGGGCAGCCCCGGCTCGTCGCCTATCTCAACCGTTTCAGCGGCCTGTAAGCCTTCGAGTCCGCCGCGGGCCCGCAGTCAGAATCCAAACGAAGGAGAAGCCAATGAACAAGAAAAAGATAATCGTCCTCGGCTCCGGCCTGGTGGGCGCGCCCATGGCCCTCGACCTGGCCAAGGACGCCCGCTTCGAGGTCACCGTCGCCGACATCAGCAATGACTCGCTGGCGAAATGCGCGGCCGACCGGTCGATCCGCACGATCCAGGCCGACCTCTCCGACGCCGCGCGGGTGCAGGAGCTCGTCGCCGGGCAGGACCTGGCGCTCAACGCCGTGCCCGGCTTTCTCGGCTTTCAGACGCTCAAGGCGGTGATCTCCGCCGGCAAGGACGTCGTCGACATCGCCTTCTTCGCCGAGGACCCCTTCCTGCTCGACGAGCTGGCCAGGAAGCAGGGCGTCACCGCCATCGTCGACTGCGGCGTGGCGCCGGGCATGAGCAACCTGCTGGTGGGCCACGTCCGCCACCAGCTCGACAAGACCCATGCGGCGCTGATCTACGTCGGCGGCCTGCCGGAGCTGCGCGTCTGGCCCTACGAGTACAAGGCCGTGTTCTCTCCCAGCGACGTGATCGAGGAGTACGTCCGCCCGGCGCGCTACGTGGAGAACGGCAAGCTGGTGGTGCGGCCGGCCCTCTCCGACCCGGAGTACCTGAACCTCCCCGGCGTCAGCTCGCTGGTGGCCTTCAACAGCGACGGCCTGCGCACCCTGGTGCGCACCCTCGACATCCCCAACATGAAGGAGAAGACCCTGCGCTATCCCGGCCATATCGAGAAGATCGCCGTGCTGCGCGAGACGGGGTTCTTCGGCCAGGAGCCGATCGAGATCCACGGCGCGCGTGTCCGGCCCATCGACCTGACCGCCAAGCTGCTGTTCCCCATCTGGAAGCTGCAGCCGGGCGAGACCGACATCACCGTCATGCAGGTCGTGGTCGAGGGGGAGAAGGACGGGCGCCGGGTGCGCCACGCCTACGACCTCTTCGACCGCTTCGACACGGCCAGCGGCGTCCACTCCATGGCCCGCACCACCGGCTACACCGCCACCGCCGCCGTACGCCTGCACGCCGGCGGGCTCTACGGACGCAAGGGCATCATCCCGCCCGAGTACGTCGGCGAGGAGCCCGCGTGCGTTGAGTTCATGCTCAAGGAGCTGGCGGACAGGGGAGTAATCTACAGACATAAAATAGAGCAGATCTAGAGCTCGGCGTACGGCGTGCGGCATACGGCTGACGGCCGGAAAAAGCCTGGAATAAAGCGCAGGGCATGAAGTGTAAGGTAAGGCCCTGGAATGAACCGCATCAAGGAATTAACTAGCCGTAACCAGTCGAACGAACCCAGAGCGCCTTCTCAAGTTTATTGGTTGCTGTTGCCGTACACCGTCAACCGTACGCCGTACGCCCAGGTTCGACCCAGGTTCTGAAAGAACTAAGCATATTCTGCTAAGCTGTCCCACATGCGGTCCTGGGGGTCCGGCTCCTGGGGCCGCGGATGCCGCTCGGGATGCTCGGCGTACTCCTTCTCGCGCAGCTTGCGCAGGAAGGTGTCGGCGACGTTGGGGAAGAGCTCGAGCAGCAGCTCCTCCTTCTCGTTGCCGGCCAGGCGGACGCCGCCGAACTCCTTCAGCAGCGGGTTCTCCTGCTTCCTGTATTTCGAGGTGTCGTAGGGCGTCTCCTGGCGGGTGCCGGCGATCTTCAGCCGGAACGCCGGGTCGACCGGCCAGGGGGTCTTGCCGTAGGTGCCCTTGACCAGGTTGACGAACTGGTTGGACTTGGTGGCGTAGAACGGCTTGCCGTTGGCCTCGTCGATGACGCAGTTGACCGCCTGCACGCCGACGATCTGGCTGGTGGGGGTGACCAGCGGCGGGATGCCGGAGTCGAGGCGCACGCGCGGCACCGTCTGCAGCACCTTGTCCTTCAGGTGCTCGAGCTTGGCCTGCTGCAGCTGGGCCAGCATGTTGGTGTACATGCCGCCGGGGATCTGCGCCACGCGCACGATGTCGTCCGGCGGCGGGAAGTTGAAATGGCGCTCGATCGCTTGGGTGGCGCGCAGCAGCTCCTCGATGCGGCCGGCGCGGGCGGCATCGACGGCGCGGTCGAACAGGGCGTCGACCTCCGGCGGCAGCGCGTCGCGCCCGATGTCGAAGGCCAAGGGGAACATCTTGTACTGGTCGAACTGGGCCAGCTCCGTGCGCACCGCCAGCAGCTCGCGGTTGATGGCCGCCACCGCGGCGCGGTCGACGCCCGTCTCCAGGCCCAGCTTGTCGGCGAAGAGCTGCACCAGCTCGAAGGCCGGCGCGGCCGGGCCGCCCGAGAAGTTGAGGATGACCGTGTCGACCACGTCGACGCCGTTGACCATGGCCATCAGCACCGAGGCCAGGCCGAAGCCCGGCGTGCAGTGGGTGTGCAGGTCGATGGGGATGCCCACGTTCTTCTTGAGGGCGCGGATCAGCTCGCCCGACGTCCGCGGGTCGATCAGGCCGGCCATGTCCTTGATGGTGATCATGTCGGCGCCCAGCCCGGCCAGCTGCTCGGCCTTGGCGACGAAGTAGCCGACGTCGAAGATGCGCCGCGGCAGGGGCCGGCCGCGCAGCAGGGCCTTGAGGCGGTCGCCCAGGGTGAAGCGCGGGTCGACGGTGTAGCAGACGGCGCAGTCGGCGATGCCGCCGTTCTCCTTGACGTAGCGGATGGTCGACTTCATGTTGTCGACATCGTTCAGGGCGTCGAAGATGCGCATGACGTCGATGCCCGAGCGCACGGCGTTGCGGCAGAAGCCCTCGATCACGCTGTCGGGGTAGGGGTTGTAGCCGAAGAGGTTGCGGCCGCGCGACAGGGCGGTGAGCTTGGAGACGGGCCCGACGCCGGCCTTGATCTTCTCCAGCCGCTCCCAGGGGTTCTCGTTGAGGTAGCGCATGACCGAGTCGGGGACGGCGCCGCCCCACACCTCCATGGCGTAGAAGCCCGCCCGGCGGTAGAAGGGCAGGAGGCGGTCCACCTGGGCCTGGTTCATGCGCGTGGCGAACTGCGACTGCTGGCCGTCGCGGAGGGTCAAATCGCGGACAAGGATCTTCTGGGCCATCGGCTTCTCCCTGGGAATCGCGCGCCGCCGGCAGGCGGCGGTCAATTAAAGTTTATTATATAACAAAACGAAGCGAAAAAAAAGGGCCCGCGGAGGCGATGGCACTCAGGGAAGTCAAAGGGAAGAGCGAGGGAAGAATGAGGGAAGAGTGAGTGGGAAAAGCTCTGAAAAAACCACTCGCCTTTTTATGGCTTTCAACATGGCACGTGGCACGTGGTACCCCACCCAGATGCCCAATGGTGCGCATCATTTCTTTCCCACTTTGTCTTCCCTCGGCCTTTCCCTCTGTCTTCCCTCTCTCTTCCCTGGAGAACCCGAGGAACCATAAACGGGTCGTCGCCGGACCGCTTACGAGAACACCCCGGGGATCGTTGCCCCGCAGAAGCGGCAGCGGCCGTCCTGCAGCCCCTCGTTGGCGACGCTGTACATCATCCGCCGCAGCAGCACCCGGCCGCAGGAGGGGCAGGCGGTGTTCTCGGCGTCGGAGAGCAGGTTGCCGACGTAGCAGAAGCGGATGCCGGCGTCGAGGGCGATGCGCCGCGCCGCCATCAGCGTCGCCGGCGGGGTGGGCGGCAGGTTCTTCAGCCGGTAGGTGGGGGAGAAGCGCGAGAAGTGCAGCGGCACGTCCGGGCCCAGCTCGCGCGCCAGCCAGCGGCACATGGACTCGACCTCCCGCGCCGAGTCGTTCAAGCCGGGGATGAGCAGCACCACCACCTCCAGCCAGGTCTTCTCGGCGCGCACGGTCAGCAGCGTCTCCAGCACCGGCTTCAGGGCGCCGCCGCACTGCTCGCGGTAGAACGTCTCGCTGAAGGCCTTGAGGTCGATCTTCACCGCCCCCAGCCGGCGGCAGAGCTCGCGCATGGGCTCCTTGCGGATGTAGCCGTTGCTGATCATGACGCTGGGCACGCCGGCCTCCCGGCCCAGCTCGGCGCAGTCGCGCACGTACTCGTAGAAGACGACCGGCTCGTTGTAGGTATGGGCGACGACGCGGCAGCCGCGCTGGCGCGCCAGGCGCACCGCCGTCGCGGCCGGCAGGTCGACCGTCTCCACCTCCTCGGGCAGGCGCTGCGAGATCTCCCAATTCTGGCAGAAGCAGCAGCTGAAGTTGCAGCCGGCCGTGGCCAACGACAGCGCCTGGCTGCCGGGCAGGTAGTGGAACAGCGGCTTCTTCTCGATGGGGTCGACGTGGACCGAGCAGGGCTGGCCGTAGACCAGGGTGTAGTAGGTGCCGCCGCGGTTCTCGCGCACGCCGCAGCTGCCGCGCGAGCCGCTCACGACGCGGCACTCGCGCGGGCACAGGCGGCAGACGACCTTGCCGCCGCCCAGCTTCTCGTAATAGGCGGCCTCGCGCGCCTTCGGCTTGCGGGCCGCCGCCAGGAGCGCCGGTGCGGCGAGCGCCGCGCCCGAGCCCAGCAGCGCCCGGGCGAACTTCCTGCGCGTGAGGCTCATTCGCCGGTCTCCTTCTCGCCGAAGACCTGGGCCTGGAACACGAAGAACTGCATGGCGCGCGACGTGCGGAAGGCGTCGCGCGGCAGCCCGGCCTTCATGCAGAGCTGGCCCAGGAACTCCTCCAGCTTCCAGCCGGTCTCAACCGCCACCTGGGGCAGGAACACGGCCTGGGCCCCGTTGTCGCGAATGACCACCCCGTCGGTCCCAAGGCGGATGGAGCGCCAGTCGCGGGCGGGCTGCAGTGGGGTCATCACCGAGATCTCGATGTCGACGGCGTCCAGCTCCCGGGCCGCCAGCGGCTCGAAGCGCGGGTCCGCGAAGGCGGCGCGCAGGGCGTTGGCCGCTACTCCCTGCCAGAGCGGCTCGACGCCGACGATGCTGCCGATGCAGCCGCGCAGCTCGCCGCGTTCGCGCAGGGTGACGAACACCCCCGCCTGGCGCGTCAAGCGGGGGTAGAACGCGCAGCGCGCCGAAGCCCCGGCCACTGAGGTCTTGCCCTGGAAGCGGTCGCGCAGCGTCGCGCGTGCCAGCTCCAGCAGCAGCTTCTTCTCGTTCTTGTCCAGGCGGTCGGGGGCGGTCGCAACGGCTCCCGAGAGGAAGAGGATGGCGCCGTAGCTGACGCTGGTCGAGTAATCGCCGTTCAGGTCTCCCGAGCGGTAGTAATCGGCCAGCCTGGCCTGGACCCCCTTCGTCTCCAGCAGGCGGACCAGCACGCCGATGGGGGCGAAGCCGCAGGCGGTGATCCCC
>DAHVOV010000220.1 GCA_027318645.1 Candidatus Aminicenantota bacterium | reverse complement strand
GCCGCCAGCATGCGCCGGGCCGCCCCGGGCACTGGTTGCAGCCCGTCCAGCCCGCCGGGGTGGCGCACCTCGGCAACGATCCCGGGATAGGGGCCCGGCATCGACCAGGGTTTCTTGGGCTGGACCAGGGCCGCCTGGATGTTGCTCCGCACGGCCAGCGGATCGGGTCGCGGCGCAGGCGGCGGCTGCTGGGCGCGCGCCGTCGCGGGCAGCAGCCCGGCCGCCGCGGCGGCCCCGGCGGTGGCCAGGAAATGACGGCGGCGCATCGGCGCCGGCCGCAGGGCGACGACGGACTTTTTTCTCGGCATCATGGGCTCCTTCCCGGGCTGGGCCCGAGGGGTTCGGCTGCAAATCACTAATACGGCCGAATGCCCGCCCGCGTTCACCTGCCCGGCGATCCTCCCGCTTGCCTGCCGGCGGCCATGTTTGCTATGATGCCACATGTCAGGCGGACGCCGCGTTCCCAGCGACTGCCTTGCCAAGGAGGTTCCCGATGACCGTTTCCCTGCGCGCCATGGTTCCTGCCCTGCTCATCGCCGCGACGGCGCTGGCGGCCGCGGACAAGCCCTTCGATCCCTGCTCCCTGCTCTTGCCGGCCGAGATCCAGGCCGTGACGGGAAAGGACGTGCAGCCGGGCAAGCCGAAGGTCCAGTCCAATCCCCTTGCCGGCGCCGACTGCACCTATGTCGTCGGCGGCTTCGGATCGCTCAATATCCTGGTCAAGCCGCTGCAGAGCTACGAGAACCCGGCGGCGATCAAGGCCCAGTTCGCCAAGATGAAGATGAACTCGACTGACGCCCCGGGCATCGGCGACGCGGCGTTCTTCATCAGCCCCGGGTTCAACATGGTTCAACTGCACGCCTTCAAAAGCGGCCGCTACGCCCTGATCACGCTGCTGGTTCCCGGCCTCCAGGAGCCAGCCGTGCGCCCCATGGCCGCCCTGCTGATGAAGACGGCGCTGGAGCGCATAAAATAAGGGAACATCTCGGCAGACGGCGTACGGCATACGGCGTACGGTGAAAGCAAATTCACTTGAATCTGGAGGGATCATGAGGAAAATCAAACGGTTGACCATTTTTGTGGCGGGTATGCTGGCCATCCTGCTTCCGGCAACCGCGGCGGCGGAAGGGAAAAAGGGCGCGGACAAGCCGGCCTACCGCTTCCAGACCGTCGTCGACGTGAAGCACACCCCGGTCAAGGACCAGTACCACACCGGCACCTGCTGGTGCTTCGCCACCGTTTCCTTCCTGGAAGCGGAGGCGCTGCGCCTGGGCAGGGGCGAATTCGACCTCTCCGAGATGTACGTGGTGCGCCGCACTTATCCCAGGAAGGCGCTGAATTACGTGCAGATGCACGGCCATGCCGTCCACCAGGAGGGTGGCCAGGCCCATGACGTCATCGGCCGGCTGCGCGACTCGGGCCTGATGCCCGAGGAGGCGTACAGCGGGCTCAACATCGGCCAGAAGCGCCATGACCACGGCGAAATGGTTGCCGTGCTGCAGTCGCTGGCCGATGCCGTCCTGAAGCGCGAGGGCAGCCGGGTCACGCCGCGCTGGCTCGAGGCCTACGAGGGGGTCCTCGACGCCTACCTCGGCCGCGTGCCGTCCGAGTTCGCCTGGAAGGGCCGGACCTACACCCCGCGCTCCTTCGCCGACGAGGCGCTGGGCCTGGATGCCGGCGACTATGTCGAGCTCACTTCGTATGATGCTCACCCCTATTATGGCAAATGCCGCCTGGAGATCCCCGACAACTGGACCTACGATGCCGACTACTACAACCTGCCCATCGATGAGCTGGAGGCCGTGGTCGAGAAGGCGCTGGCCGCGGGCTACACGGTCGTCTGGGACGGCGACGTGAGCGAGAAGGACTTCTCGACGCGCGAGACCGGCTGGGCGCTGGTCCCCGAGAAGGACTGGGAGGACCGCACCATGGCCGAGCGCGAGAAGAAGCCGACGGCGCCGGTGAAGGAGAGGCAGGTCGACCAGGCGATGCGCACCGCCACGCTGCGCGACTTCACCACCACCGACGACCACCTGATGCACATCGTCGGGCTGGCCCAGGACCAGACGGGCGCCCGCTTCTACCGCATCAAGAACTCGGGCGGCACCGACCGCAAGTACGACGGCTACCTCTACATGTCGCGCCCCTATTT
>DAHVOV010000206.1 GCA_027318645.1 Candidatus Aminicenantota bacterium | reverse complement strand
CGAGCCGATGGCGAAGGCCACGGCGGCGACCAGCCCGATCTGGCGCAGCAGCTCGACGGGTTGCTTCCTTTCGTCACTGTCCATGGTTCCCCTCGCTTTGGTGTCCCGGAATCGCTGGCAGGAGCGGAAACAGGATTATAGGCAGCGGGGTGAATAAAAGCAAATCTTGCCGGACCTCGCCTCTCGTCCTAGGCGTACGGCTTTCGGCTGACGGTGGGAGTAGAATAACGATCTCAGGGAAGAGAAAGGGAAGAGCGAGGGAAGAATGAGGGAAGAGAAAGTGGGAAAAGCCTTTTCAGTATTTCTTCTTTCCCACTCTGCCTTCCCTCTGCCTTTCCCTTTGACTTCCCTCTGTCTTCCCTGGAGTTTCTAAAGCCCTGCGCCGCGCGCCAGGTGCCGTATGCCGGGAGCGGCTGCCTTTTTTCTTGCCGTCCGCCGGCTCCGTGACCTCGATCGCCAGCTCGTCCCCGGACTCGTCGATGCGGGCGGAGCCGCCGCCCCGCAGGCGGCCGAAGAGGACCTCGTCGACGAAGGGGTTCTTCACCTTCTCCTGGACCAGGCGCGACACCTCGCGGGCGCCGAAGACGCGGGAGAAGCCGCGCCGCGCCAGCCAGTTCACGGCCGCCGCGGAGACGCTCAGCTCGACGCCCTTCTCGCGCAGCTGGCCGGCGAACTCGTCGATCATGCGGCGCACGATGAGCGCCACCCGCTCCACGTCCAGGTGGCGGAAGGTGATGACGGCGTCCAGGCGGTTGCGGAACTCGGGGGAGAAGATGCGCTCCACGGCCCGGGTGACCGAGCCGCGGGCCGGCTCGCCGCGGAAGCCGGGCGCCGGCCGCCCCAGCTCCTTGGCGCCGGCGTTGGAGGTCATGATCAGCACCACGTTGCGGAAGTCGGCGCGGCGGCCGCTGTTGTCGGTCAGGGTGGCGTAGTCCATCACCTGCAGCAGCGCGTTGAAGATGTCGGCGTGGGCCTTCTCGATCTCGTCCAGCAGCAGCACGGCGTAGGGCGACTTGCGCACGGCCTCGGTCAGCAGCCCGCCCTCCTCGTAGCCGACGTAGCCGGGCGGGGCGCCGACCAGGCGCGAGATGGTGTGCTTCTCCTGGTACTCGCTCATGTCGAAGCGCAGCAGCGGGATGCCCAGCACGTCGGCCAGCTGGCGGGCCAGCTCGGTCTTGCCCACCCCGGTCGGGCCGACGAAGAGGAAGCGCGCCACCGGCTTGTCGGGCTCGCGGAAGCCGGCGCGCGCCCGCTTGACCGCCCAGGCGACGTTCTCCACCGCCTCGTCCTGGCCGAAGATGCGCGACTTGAGCTCCGCCTCCAGGCGCCGCAGGCCGAGGTTCTCGGCGCTGCTGACGCTGCGGCGCGGGACCTTGGCGATGCGCGCCACCACCTGCTCGACGTCGTCGACGGTGATGCGCGGCGCCGCGCCGCGGTCGGGGGCCTTCATGCGCGCCAGCGCCCCGGCCTCGTCGATGACGTCGATGGCCTTGTCGGGCAGGAAGCGGTCGTTGATGTGCTTGGCGGAGAGCTCGGCGGCGGCGCGCAGCGCCTCGTCGGCGTAGGCCACGCGGTGGTATTCCTCGTAGCGCCGGCGCAGGCCCTGCAGGATGGCCACGGTCTCGTCGACGCCCGGCTCGGATATCTCGATCTTCTGGAAGCGTCGCGAGAGGGCGCGGTCCTTCTCGAAGTACTTCTTGTACTCGTCGTGGGTGGTGGTGCCGATGCAGCGCAGCCGCCCCTGGGCCAGCGCCGGCTTGAGGATGTTGGCCGCATCCAGGGAGCTGCCGGAGACGGCGCCGGCGCCGATGACGGCGTGGATCTCGTCGATGAAGAGGATGGCGCCCTTCTCGTCCTGCAGGGCGGACAGCACCTTCTTGAGCCGCTCCTCGAAATCGCCGCGGTAGCGCGTGCCGGCCAGCAGCGCCCCCAGGTCCAGGGCGTAAATGCGCGAGCCGCGCAGCGCCGGCGGCACCCGCCCTTCCACCACCCGCTGGGCCAGCCCCTCGGTGATGGCGGTCTTGCCCACCCCCGGCTCGCCGACGTGCACCGGGTTGTTCTTGAAGCGGCGGCACAGCACCTGCAGCGTGCGCTCCAGGACGTCCTCGCGGCCGATCAGCGGCTCGCTCTCGCCGGCGCGCGCCCGCTCGGTCAGCTCGCGGGCGTACAGCCGCAGGACGTCGCGGGGCGAGCCCGCCGGCTTCCGCCCGCTCCCGGGCTCGCCGTCCTCCCCGGCGGCGCCCTCCGGCGCCCCGTCCTCCGCGCCGTGGGAGATGACGCTCAGCAGCGTGAAGCGGCTGACGCCCTCGCGCTGCAGCAGGTAGGCGGCGAACGACTCCTTCTCCTCGAGCAGGGCGGCGTAGAGGTCGCCGATCTCCAGCTGCTTCTTCTCGGCGGCAAGCGCATGGACCACGGCGCGCTCCATCAGGTCCTGGAAGCCCAGCGAGGGGGCGGGGTCGGACTTGGCCGCGCGCGGCACCCGTTCGTTGAGGTACGTCTCCAGCTCCTTCTTCATCACCTCGACGTTGGCCCCGCAGCGGCCCATGATGCCGGCGCCGGCGGTGAAGAACAGCGAGGCGTACAGCAGGTGCTCCGGCGTCAGGTACTCGTGCCGGCGGTTGCGGGCGTCGGCGAAGGCCAGGGCCAGGATGCGGTTCAGCTCCTCCTGGATCTCCATCTTGTCCATGGCGCCTCAGGCCTCCTCCATGGTGCAGAGCAGGGGGAACTCCTTCTGGCGGGCCAGGGCCATCACCCGCGCCACCTTGGTGCGGGCGATGTCGTAGGAGTACACCCCGCAGACGCCGCTGCCGCTGCGGTGGACGTCGAGCATGATGCGCCGCGCCTCGGCGGCCGGCTTGTGGAAGACCGCGACCAGGACGTCGACCACGAACTCCATGGTGGTGTAGTGGTCGTTGTGCAGGACGACCCGGTACTCCCGGGGCGGGCGCAGCTCGGCGCGCTCGCCGGCCTCCTGGCCGGGAGCGATGCCCGTGCCCAATTTGTCGTCTGGATGGTCCATCGCTGTCTATGCCTTGGCCCGATTGTAACGCAGGGGGCGCCGGCCTGTCAACGATCCCCGTGACGCGTAACGCGTGATGCGTGACGAGCAGCGGCATGTGTCGATCTAAATGACAAGTGACGACCCTGAAGGTCCCCGTCGAGGGGAATGACAAGTGACGAGGAACCGCATGGATCGCTCGAAGGCCTTATCTCACTGGGCCTTTACCACTATCTCTTCCCTCATTCTTCCCTCTGCCTTCCCTTGGTCTTCCCTGAGCCTCATTTCATTGCTGCTGCTACCACTATCACAATCACTATCACTCAAGGAGCGCCGGGACTTGAAAATATATTCCCGGCGCCTATAATCTGCTGCTGGTGAGGTGGGAAATGAAAAAAACCCTTGTTCTTGTCCTGTGCGGCGTGCTGGTGGGCGTGATCGCCACCTGGGCCGTCATGCGCTATGTCGTCCCGAACTGGAACCGCTCGGCCGTCGACAACACCTACTGGCAGGTGACGTCGCGGCTGGACCCGGGCGGCGAGGCGTTCGCCTATTTCCATGCCGAAGAGGTCGGCAAGGCGGCGCAGGCCATCCTCGACGGCCTGCTGCGCAACGTGGCGTCGCTTCCCGAGGGCAGCCGCGACCAGGCCATGAAGGGCCTGGGCATGATCGACCTGATGTTCAAGGGCTACGGCCTGGACGAGATCAGCGGCGTCGGCTTCAGTTCCTTCGCCGTCAAGCCGGGGCTGCACCGCGTCCGCGCCGTCATCCACCACCGGCCGGGCCGGAACAAGGGGCTGCTGTGGAACATCCTCGGCCCCTCCCCCCGCTCCCTCGACGAGGCGGAGATGCTTCCCGCCGGGGCGGCGCTGGCGACGGTGTCCGACTACGACTTCTTCAAGCTGATCGAGTGGACGAGCCAGATCGCGCCGCGCATCGTCGCCCAGGGCGGGGCCGGCGTCCAGGCGCCGACCCCCGAGCAGTCCATGGCCATGGTGAAGGCCGGCCTGCAGATGGCCGGCATCGACTATGACCGGCTGCGCAAGTCCTACGGGGGCCGCCTGGGGATGGTCCTGGCCCTCGATCCGGAGAAGCGGGTGGTCATGCCGGCCAAGGAGAAGCCGCTGTCGATCCCCGAGCCCGAATTCGCCCTGATGATACGGGTCAACGACACCTACCTGTTCGACACGCTGCGGGCCAAGCTGCCCCCCCAGGCCCAGGCCAAGTTCAGCGACGCCGGCGGCGTGAAGAAGATCGCCTTCCCGCGCCTGCCCCTGCCCCTGCCGCTGGAGCCGGTCATCGTGCAGCAGGGCGAATGGCTGCTGGCCGCGTCGCGGCCGGCCCTGGCCGACAGGATCCTCGACCGGCGCTCGCCGCGCCTGGCCGCCAGCGCCGCCTTCCGCGAGATCAGCGCCAAGGCCCCGCGCCGCGGCAACGGCTTCGGCTACGTCGACCCGCTGCTGCCGCGCCTGGTGGCCCAGGCCCTGCGCGAGAACATGGCCGGCTTCCAGCCCCACGCCGCCCTGGAGAAGATCCTGGCCGTCCTGGAGAGCGGGCGCGGCCTGTACTGGGTGGTGGAGAACACCGACGAGGGGCTGGTCTACACGATGAACCACACCCTGGAGATCTCCTCGCTGCCCGGCGTGATCGAGGCCGTGGCGCAGATCGCGGCCGAGAAGGCGAAGGAGAAGGCGGCGGCCGCGCCGGCCGGCGGCGAGCCGGCCAAGAGCGAGTGACCCTCCCGGCGAGCGCCCGGCGGCGCGCCAAGGAGGGCAAGGGGAAGCGCGGGCAGGATGCGGGCGTGAGTCGGCCGTCCCTCCTGGGGATGGCCGCGGTCCTGCTGCTGCTGCTGGCGTCGCTGGTGACGGCCGCGGACCAGCCAGCCGCCGGCCGCTCCAGCGACGGCGGCGCCTTCTTCCTCGAGGGGACGAGCCTGTACCTCTCCTTCGCGGCGCTGGACCTGGACGGCGCCCGCGTGCTGGGCAACGCCGACCAGGTCTTCTTCGTCCCGCGCCTGAAGCCCAGCCTCGGCTTCGGCCTCGGCTTCGGCCGGCGATTCCGCTCCGGGCTGTGGTCGGTCTCCTACCTGGTCTCCGGCCACGACGCCTCCCTGCGCGGCCGCGACAGCTCGGCGGTCTCGCGCCTGGTCGAGGTCAATGCCCGCACGTTCCTGGCCCGCTCCCGCGGGCTGCGCCCCTTCCTGCACCTGGGCCTGAACTTTCCCTGGCTCAAGGTGCGCGACGGCGTCGCCGACCGCGACGGCCGGCTCCACGACGCCCATTACGCCGGGCTGGGGGTCAACGTCGGCGCCGGCGCGCTGGCGCCGGTCTCCGAGCGCATGTTCTTCAGCGCCAGCCTGCTCTACCGCTACAACGGCTACCTCTACGCCTACGGGCCGGTGAAGGGCATCGACGTGACCGACCTCTTCGATGACGTGACCGGGCCGCGCCACACCCGCTTCCTGAGGGCGCCGGTCATCGCATTGGAGCTCAGCTTGGGCTACGAGTTATAATAGAGCTTGGCGTACGGCGTAGGGCGGACGGCGCACGGCAACCGCAACGAAACGGCCTCAATCTGTTCGTGTTTGTGCTTACAACAAGCAATAGATTGACCACTGCTCTCTCCTTTTCACTAGCGAGCGACATCTGGCTGCCTGTCATCATGCTGCACTCGCCACGAGAGTTCGTTCCCTTGCTGCTACCGTAAACCGTACGCCGTATGCCGTACGCCAAGTTCATTCGTCGGGAGCGGGATTAAAGCAGTTGCTTTTCCCCATCCCGTCCAGTACAATCAACGCGGGACGCAAGGACAATATGGCCAACTGCATCAATTGCGGGGCGGCGCTGACGGGCACGCTGCTGGTGTGCGAGTACTGCAAGACGCGCCAGGACGTCGACCTGTCGGTCGTGCACCGCTACACGGTCGAGAACCCCCGCTCGCCGCGCATCTGCCCCCGCTGCCACATCCCGCTGCAGACCGTCGACCTGCACCTGCAGGGCAAGTTCCTCATCGAGCGCTGCACGCGCTGCCTGGGGCTGTTCTTCGATCCCGGCGAGCTGGAGGCCCTGGTGGAGAAGGCGGTGGCCAACGTCCATGCCGTCGATCCGCAGCGCCTGAACGAGGTGCAAAGCGTCAAGCGCCGCGATGAATACCCGGTCACCTACATCGACTGCCCGGTCTGCCGGAAGCTGATGAACCGCATTAACTTCGGCGTCCGCAGCGGCGTCATCGCCGACTGGTGCCGCCAGCACGGCATGTGGCTCGACGGCGGCGAGCTGCGCCAGATCCTGGAATGGACGAAGGCCGGGGGCGGGCTGGTCAGCAAGCAGGCCGAGCTGGACAAGGCCAAGCTGGAGCTGGAGCAAGAGAAGAAGAAGCTCCAGTTCCAGCAGGCCGACGCGGCGTTCTCCCCCTCCCAGCCCGATCTCGAGCGCCGCGACTACGAGATCGACCTGCTGCCCATGATCGGCAGGCTGTTGAAGAAGATCTTTCGCTAGGCGCTCCACGTACTATGGTGACGCGTGACGCGTAACGCGTGACGAGAAAGGCGATTGCTCGGTTCACGGCATGCGGTACACGGCTGACGGCAGCAGCAAAGATCGATCTATCGTGACGCGTCATACATGATGAGCGAAAACGAACAGCAGCCGGCCGATTCAAAGAGGGAATTCGCCCTGGGATCGTTATCGTGCTGTTGCCGTACGCCGTACGCCGTCAGCCAAGCTCATTTCTTCACCGTTCCTTGTCTTTACAAAAGCGAGAAGCGGGATTATGCTGATGCGTCATCGAGGAGGAGCTCATGAGCAAACCGATCGTCCGCGTCATGGCGGCCCTGCTGCTCGCCGCCGCATTGCCGGCGTTGGGGCAGTCGGCCCCGGAGAAAGTGAACCTGCTGTCGCTGCAGATGGGGACGCTGCCGGTGGTGGAGCCCGCGTCCTACGGCGGCTGGCCGGCGATCGCCCTGCTGGACGAGAGCACCGGCTCGGGCTGGGCGTGCGAGTCGGGAAAGATCGGGGGCAACGTGTTCGTCTTCGAGATGATCGCCCCGGCGGTCATCGAGCGCTTCGAGTTCGACAATGCCCGGGTCGACGCCGAGGGCGCCGGCGCCAAGGACGTCACCGTCGAGGTCTCGTCCACGTCCATGAAGGCCGGCTTCGAGACGGTGCTGAAGGCCACGCTGGCCAGCAAGACCGACGGCCAGCGCCTGCCGGCGGCCAAGGCGGTCAACGGCCGCTGGGTGCGCCTGACCATCCATTCCAACCATGGGAACGATGAGTGGACCGAGTTGTTCTCGTTCCGCGGCTTCGGCGCCAAGCCCGACCCCGGCGCCCCGCTGGAGAACATCTCGGGGACTTTTCAGACCAATTACTCCAATTTCCACGTGCGCCAGCAGGGGACGGCGCTGACCGGCTGCTACGAGTTCGACGGCGGGCTGCTGGCCGGCGACATCGAGGGGCGGCTGATGAAGATCACCTGGCAGGAGAGCGGCGGCCCCGACGACCGCGGCCCGGCCGTGATGGTCTTCGCTCCCGACGGCAAGAATTTCCGCGGCTACTGGTGGCACCAACGAAATGAAAAGAACGCCCCCGACGGGAACTGGGACGGAAAGAGGATCAGCGCCCAGGTCGGCGGCTGCCCGCACTGGGCCGGTTCGGTGGGCGGCGAGGTGAAAAAGAAGCTGCTGAGCGAAGGGCGCGCCCGGGTATACGGCATCCTGTTCGACCTGGACTCGGCGACCATCCGCCCCGAGTCCAAGCCGGTGCTCGACGAGGTCCTGGGCGTGCTGAAGGGCGAGGCGGGCTGGAAGGTGCTGATCGAGGGGCACACCGACTCCAGCGGCGCCGACGCCCACAACCTGGAGCTCTCGCAGCGGCGCGCCGACTCGGTCAAGGCCTACCTGGTCTCCGGCGGCATCGACGCCGGCCGGATGCGCACGAAAGGGCTCGGCGAGAGCAAGCCGGTCGCCGACAACGCCACCGAGCTGGGAAGGGCGCAGAACCGCCGGGTGGAGCTGGTCCGCGAGTAGGCTGAAGCCAGCGCTCGGTTTACGGCGTACGGCAGACGGCGTACGGCGAACGCCACTGCGAAGCCTGAGGTTCCACGTTCCACGTACCACGTTCCACGTAACCAAAGCCATTGCTTCTGAATTTTTAAAACAGGAGCGAACGATCGCGATCATGGGTGCGTGCTGGCAGCAGCTAGGGGAACGCTCTGTTGCAATTCATGATTCGTAGCCGCAACTAGTTCGGTGTTGGCTGTTGCTATCACTATCACTACCACTATCACGATTTTCCGCCTGGCCTTGACTTGCAAGCCCGCTTGCCCTACCATGACCCCCTTCGTCATGGAGAACGGATCATGAAGGCGAGCGAACTGCTTCCCGGAGAACGACGCGTGGGCGCCTGGACGCTGAACTACCTGACGCAGGCGGGAGGGCGCTACGCCGGCCTGCTGGTCGTCACCGACCGGCGTCTCTTCTTCCAGGCCCGCTTCGACGCCTCGCCCGGGGGAGCGCTGAAGGCGTTGGCCCCCTTCCGCGACACGCGCGGCCTGGTGGTCATCCCCAGGGAGCGGGTGCGCGGCGTGGAGAAGGGCGGCCGCTTATTGCGCCGGCAGGTGGCGGTCATCCTGGACGACGGCGAGAGGCACGTCTTCGATCGCGGCCTGATGGGCGTGGACAGGCTGGCCGCGGCCATCGCCCCGGGGGGCGCATGAGGCGCCGAGCCCTGGAGGTGGTCGACCTCACCCATGCCGTCCGCGCCGACATGCCGGTCTTCCCCGGGACGCAGCCGCCGCGGCTGGAAGATTCTTATACCATCGGCCGTGACGGCTTCGCCGAGAAGACCCTGCACCTGGTATCGCACACCGGCACCCACATCGACGCGCCCGGGCACATCCTTCCCGGCGCCCCGCGCCTGGACGCCTTCGCCGCCGGCTCCTTCCTGGGGCCGGGAGTGGTGCTCGACGTGGCGGCGGTGCGCGGGCGGAACGTCGAGGTCAGCGACATCGAGCGCTACGGGGAGCGCCTGCGCGGCGCCGGCTTCGCCCTGCTGCACACCGGCTGGGCGCGGTATTGGGGGACGGACAACTACTTCGGCCGCTTCCCCGTGCTCTCTCCCGGGGCGGCCGGCTGGCTGGCCGGGCTCGGGCTCAAGGGCTTTGGCGTGGACGCCATCTCGGCCGACGAGATCGACTCGACCGCCCTGCCCGTGCACCGGGCGCTGCTGGGCCGGGGCATGCTGATCATCGAGAACCTGGCTTGCCTCGATCCCCTGCTGGAGCGGGAATTCACCTTCTCCTGCCTGCCGCTCAAGATCGCCGACGCCGACGGCTCGCCCATAAGAGCCGTCGCGATCCTGGATCCAGCGAACTGAGGATCGCGGCTCGGCATACGGCGTACGGCTGACGGCATACGGTAGCAGCAACCAACCGCTCGGCTAATGCTGGAAGAAGCAGCGATCGGTCAATTGACCGCCCCGTGCTGTTGCCGTGCGCCGTACGCCGTCCGCCGTATGCCGAGAAGATCGTTTATTTTCGCACTCTTCCCTTGACGTTGCGGATCTCCAGGTCGCCGCTGCCGGCCTCCTCGATGGTCACGTCCTTCTCCACGCCGTCGATGACGATGTCGCCCGAGCCGTCGTCGACCGAGACCGGGCCCGCGGCGCCGCGAAGGTCGATGCTCCC
>DAHVOV010000179.1 GCA_027318645.1 Candidatus Aminicenantota bacterium | reverse complement strand
ATGCGGCGCGAGAGGAGGATCTCGCCGTGGAGGTAGACCAGGGTCTCGATCAGGGGGTTGCCCTGCCCCTTGTCCTCGGTCTGGATGTGGAAGACCTCCTGGCGGTACTTGATGTCGGTGTTGTAACCCACGATCATGGACCTATCTTAAAGAAATCGCCGGCCACTGTCAAGAAACGAGGCCGGCATAAGTAAAAAGTGAAGAATGAATAGTGAAAAGTGAAAAGCAAAGCGGAAAGCCCGCGGCGATGCTCCCGGATCTTCTCCTCAGCGCCTTCTCCACGCATTCTCCCGAAATGCCCCTCATCGTATTTTTTCACTTCGCTTTTCACTTTTCACTTTTCACTTTTTTTACTTTTCACCCGATTTCCCATACAATCCGCCCATGCTCCGCCCGCGCTGGAAACCGCTGCTCGACCGCGCCCGCTTCCGCGTGCGCATCGCCCAGGTGCTGCGCGCCGGCCCGCCGTTCCGCTCGCGCCTCGACCGCATCATCATCGACGTGACGCACCTCTGCGACCTGGGCTGCCGCGACTGCAACCGCTCCTGCGGCGCCGGCCAGGCGCCGGCGGCGGAGGAGATCGACCCGGAGCAGGTGCGGCGCTTCATCGCCGAGAGCGCCGCCGCCGGCCGGCGCTGGCGGCGCATAATGCTCGAGGGCGGCGAGCCGACCCTGCATCCGCGACTGGAGGAGATCCTCGACATCCTGCTGCGCTACCGCCGCGAGCACGCGCCCGGCTGCGTGATCGAGCTCTGCTCCAACGGCCACGGCGAGCGCGCCCGGCGCGTCCTGGCCGGCCTGCCCCCGGGCGTGGCGGTCAAGGACTCGGCCAAGCGCCCGGTCGCCGAGCAGGGCCACCTGGCCTTCAACGTCGCACCGGCGGACCTGCCGGCCTTCGCCGATGCCGACTTCAGCGAGGGCTGCTACATCCACTCCATCTTCGGCCTGGGGCTGACCCGCGCCGGGTATTATCCCCATCCGGTTTGCGGCGGCATCGACCGGGTCTTCGGCTTCGACGTGGGGCTGAAGCGCCTGCCCGCCACCGCCGCCGAGCTGGCCGGGCAGATGCGCCGCCTGTGCCCCTTGTGCGGCCATTTCCGCGAGTTCCGTCGCGGCGGCCGCCGGACGTCGCGGTGGCGCCGCAACGCCGGCGACCAGCCCCCGGGCGCCCTGTCCCCCAGCTGGGAGGCGGCCTACCGCGCCTTCCGTTCCCGGCCGCCGCGGCTCACCCCGTACTGACATGGCATCGCCGCTGCTGGCCGTCGCGCTCGATGCCGCCGACATCGACCGGGTCCGCGCCTGGGCCGCGCAGGGGCATCTCCCCACCCTGGCCGGGATCCTCGCCAGGGGCACGTGCTTCACCCTGGACGGCCCTCCCCTCTACCGCAACGAGGTTCCCTGGGTCAGCCTCCTGACCGGCTGCGACCCCGAGCGCACCGGCTTCTGGACGCCGCTGCGCTTCCGCCCCGGCGGCTACGCCGTCGCCGACGACGGCGGCTACTCCTACGCCGCCTGCGCGCCCTTCTACGCCATGGCGCCGGGACGGCGGGTCACCGTCTTCGACCTGCCCCACTGCGGCCGCCTGTTCACCGGCGTCGAGGGGGCCCAGGTGCTGGGCTGGGGGGCGCATTCGCCGATGGGCGGGCTGCAATCCAGGCCGGCCGGGCTGGCCGGCGCGCTGCGGCGGCGCTTCGGCGCCCACCCGGCCATGCGCATGCAGAACCGCGGCTCGTGGTGGGACGGACGGCGGCTGGCGCGGCTGCACGCGGTGCTGCTCGCGGGGGTGCGCCGGCGCGGCGCCATTCTCCGGGCCCTGCTGGTCGAACGGCCGGCCGACCTGCAGGTGTTCGCCTTCGGCGAGACGCACATCGCCGGGCACCATTTCTGGCACCTGAGCGACGGCGGCCATCCCGCCCACGGCCGCAACGTGCCGCCGCTTCCCGACCTGCTCCTCGACGTCTATCGCGCCGTGGACCGCGAGCTCGGCCTGCTGCTGGAGCAGGCCCCCGCCGGCGCGCGCCTGCTGGTCTTCTCGCCGGAGGGCGGCGCGGCCAACTGGTGCGACCTGAACAGCCTGCTGTTCCTTCCCGAGTTCCTTTTCCGCTGGAGCTTCCCCGGCCGCGCCCTGCAGGCCGAAGGGGGCGCCGCCGCGGGCCCGGCCGTCGTCCCCGCCGGCAACGACTGGGTGCGCGCCGTCTGGCGCGACCGCTTCTCGTGCCTGCCGCCGCCCTGGCTGCCGCCGCCGCTGCGCTCCTGGTTCCGTGGCCTGGCCGCCCGGCCGGGCCTGGGCTTCCCGGCCTATGTCCTGCGCCGCCTGGGGCCGCTGCAGTGGCAGCCGCCCTCCTGGTACCGTCCCTGGTGGCCGCGCATGAAGGCCTTCGCCCTGCCCAGCTACGGCGACGGCTACGTGCGCGTGAACCTCAGGGGGCGGGAGCCGCGGGGCATCGTCGCGCCGGGCGATTTCGACGCGCTCTGCCGCGACCTGGAGGCCAGGCTGCTGCGGCTGCGCGACCCGCGCGACGGCCGCCGCCTGGTGCGCGCGGTCGTGCGCACGAGCGAGGCCCTCGCCCGCCTGCCCGCCGAGCTGCGTCCGGACGCCGACCTGGTGGTGCTCTGGGAGCAGTGGGCCAACGACGCGGCCGAGGACCCGGGAACGGGCCGCCTGGCGCCGGCGCCCTTCTGGAAATCGGGCAGTCACCGGCCGCTGGGCTTCCTCATCGGCCTCGGGCCGGGGCTCCTGCCCGAGCGGCGGGCGGCTGGGCGGGCGAGGGTGATCGACGTGGCGCCGACGGTGCTCGAGCTGCTGGGAGTGCCGCGGCCTCCCCACCTGGAAGGGGCACCCCTCTTCCGGTCCGCAGGCTGACCGGCCATGCCCGCGCTGAGCGTCATCATCGTCGCCTGGAACAACCGCGAGCCCCTGGGCGGCTGCCTGGACTCTATCCGCGCGGCCCGGCCGGAGACCCCCATCGAGGTCATCGTCGTGGACAACGCCTCCGCCGACGGCACGCCGGAATTCCTGCGGCAGGAGCACCCCGCCGTGCGCCTGATCGCCAACCGCGACAACCGCGGCTTCGCCGCGGCCTGCAACCAGGGGGCCAGCGCGGCGCGCGGCGACTGCCTGCTGTTCCTCAATCCCGATTCCCGGGTGCACGCCGGCACCCTGGACAGCGCCGCGGCCTTCATGTCCCGCCATGCCGCGATCGGCATCATGGGCTGCCGGACGCTCCATCCCGACGGGTCGCTGCAGCGCACGGCGCGCACGTTCCCCACGCCGGCGCGGATCTGCACCCGCGTCGCCGGCCTGGGCCGGGGCGGCCGCGGCCGCCGCCGTGACGGCGCGCGCTTCGACTACGTCCAGGGATCGTTCCTCGTGGCCCGCCGCCAGGACTTCATCGCGCTGGGCGGCTTCGACGAGCGGTTCTTCGTGTACGGCGAGGACGTCGACCTGTGCCTGCGGGCCCGCCGCTCCGGAGTGGGCGTCGCCTACGACGAGGGGACGACGGTCACCCATCAGGGCGGCGGCCTCGACGGCGACCGCATCGCCCACTTCATCGCCTCCTGCCTGCGGCTCTACCGCCGGCACAGGCGGCCGGAGGAGGCCGCGCGCCTGGCGCGGCTCATGCGCCTCGCCCTGCTGCTGCGCCTGGCCACGGCGGCGGCCTCCGCGCCCCGGGCGGGCCGCCGGGCGCTGGAGGAGTACCGGCGCCTGAAGCGGGCGCTGGCGGAAGCGCCGGCGGGAACGGGCCGATGAGCGAGGAGCGCCGCCCGGCCGTCGTCATCCTGGAGACCCCCATCGACGCGCTGGGCATGGAGGCGGTGCTGGGGAGGGCCTTGGACATGGTCGCCCGCCGGGCCCAGGGGCAGATCATCACCGCCAACGTCGACACCGTCGTCGGCAACCACCGGGACGCGGCCAGCCTGGACGCCTGCCGGCGGGCGGCGCTGACCGTCGCCGATGGCGTGCCCCTGCTTTGGGCGGCCTCCTTCCTGGGCGCCTCCCTGCCCGGCCGCATGAACGGCACCGACCTCATGGAGCGGTTGTGCGCCGCCGCCGGAGGCGAAGGCCTCTCGGTCTTCCTCCTGGGGGGGCCGCCCGGCGCCGCCGAGGAGGCGGCAGCGGCGCTGGCCGCGCGCCACCCCGGGCTGCGCCGCGCCGGCGAGCTCTGCCCCGCGCCGGGCTTCGAGGAGCGCAGCGGGGAGAACGAGGCCATCCGCGGCCTGCTGCGCGCCCGTCGCCCCGACATCCTCTTCGTCTCCCTGGGCTATCCCAAGGGCATCGCCTGGATCGACGCCAACCAGCGCGCCTGCGGCATCCCCCTGGCCCTCGAGGTGGGGATGAGCTTCCGCTACGCGTCGGGACGGATGCGCCGGGCGCCGCGCTGGATGCGCGAGCGGGGGCTGGAATGGCTCTGGCGGCTGATCCACGAGCCGCGCCGCCTGTGGAAGCGCTACCTGGTCCGCGACCTGCCGTTCTTCTGGCTCGTGGCCCGGCAGCGCCGCGAGTCCCGGCGCCGGGGCGGGGCGCGGCGCTAGGCGCCGCGGACGAACGCGCGCACCTGGCGGCGGATGCCTGCGGCGTCGAGGCCGCAGAGGGCCAGCAGCTCCGGGCGCGAGGCCAGGGGCAGCGACTCCTCGTGGACGGCCAGGGCGAGGAACTCGCAGCCGGCGCCGCCGCCGGGAAAGGCCTGGCGGACGATGTCGCTGAACCCGCCGCGGGCCGTGCCGTCCTCGATCGTCGCCACCTTGCGCGGGCCGGCGGCCATTTCCAGGACGAGGGCGCGGTCGAGCGGCTTGAGGAAGCGGACGTTGACCACCGCGGCCTCGATGCCGTCCTCGCGCGCCAGGGCCTCGGCCGCCTCCAGGGCGCGGTAGGCCAGCGTGCCGACGGCCAGCAGCAGGACGTCGTCGCCGCGGCGCAGCACCTCGGCCTTGCCCGCGGGCAGCTCGCGGGGCTCGGCGTCGAGCGGCACGCCCCGACCCGGCTCCTTGGGATAGCGGATGAAGGCCGGCCGGTCGAGCCGGCTGGCGGTGAAGACCATGTGCTGGAGCTCGTTCTCGTCCTTGGGCGCCATGAGCACGATGCCGGGCACGGCCTGCAGCAGGGCGATGTCGTAGATGCCCTGGTGGGTGGGGCCGTCGCCGCCCACCAGGCCGGCGCGGTCCAGCCCCACCAGCAGCGGCAGGCGCATCAGCGAGACGTCGTGGATGACCTGGTCGATGGCGCGCTGCAGGAAGGTGGAATAGACCCCCAGCACCGGGCGGAAGCCGCCCAGGGCCAGGCCGCCGGCGAAGTCGAACATGTACTGCTCGGCGATGCCCACGTCGAAGAAGTTCCCGGGGAAGTCGCGCTGCACGGCGTCCAGCCCCGTCCCCTCGGGCATGGCCGCGGTCAGGGCCACGAAGCGGCGGTCGGACTCGACCAGGCGGCGCACGCTGCGGCCGAAGACCTCCGAGTAGGAGGGGCCCTTCTCGCGGCCCAGGAACTTGCCGTTCTCGATGTTGAACGGCGCCGAGGAGTGGTAGGAGCTGGGATCGTCGCTGGCCGGCTCGTAGCCCTCGCCCTTGCGCGTCACCACGTGCAGCAGCACCGGGTAGTCGTACTTCTTGGCCGCCTCGAGCTCCTTGAGCAGGTCGGGGAAGCTGTGGCCGTTGATCGGGCCGATGTACTTGATGCCCAGCTCCTCGAACAGCGAGCCGGGCACCATCATGGTGCGCATCAGCACCTCGAGCTTGCGCGCCAGGTCGAAGAGCGGCTTGCCGGCGAGGGGGATGGCCTTGAGGACCTTCTGGATGACCTCCTTCATGCGGATGTAGGGCCGCCCCGAGGCCAGGTAGCTCAAATGGCGCGAGATGCCGCCGACGTTGGGCGCGATCGACATCTTGTTGTCGTTGAGGACGATGATCAGCCGCTGCCTGACCTGGCCGATGTGGTTCAGCGCCTCCAGGGCCACGCCGCCGGTGAGGGCGCCGTCGCCGATGACGGCGACGATGTGGAAGTCCTGGCCCTGGCGGTCGCGGGCGATGGCCAGCCCCGAGGCGAAGCCCAGCGAGGTCGAGGCATGGCCGGTGTTCAGCACGTCGTACTCGCTCTCGTCGCGGTCGGGGAAGCCGAGCAGGCCCCCCTTCTGGCGGATGGTGCCGATGCGCTCGCGCCGGCCGGTGACGATCTTGTGGGTGTAGCACTGGTGGCCGATGTCCCAGATGATCTTGTCGCGCGGGGCGGCGAAGGTGCGGTGCAGGGCCAGGGTCAGGTCGACGGCCCCCAGGTTGGACGACAGGTGGCCGCCGTTGCGCGACACCACCTGCACCAGCAGCTCGCGGATCTCCTGCGACAGCCCCGCCAGCCCGGCCAGGTCCAGCCGGCGCAGGTCGGCGGGGGAATGGATCGTCTCCAGCAGCGCCATCAGCGGCTCCGGTAGAGCATGCGCCGCGCCAGCTCGAGGAAGGGCGGATGGTCGATGCCCAGCTCGGCGATGGCCGCCCGCGCCTCGTTGTCCAGCGCGTCGATGCGCGCGCGCACCGCGTCCAGGCCGAGGTGCAGGACGGCGTTGGGGCTGCCCTTGGCGCCGTCCTTGTGCAGCTTCTTGCCCGCCTGCGCCTCGTCGCCGGTGACGTCGAGCAGGTCGTCGGCCAGCTGGAACCCCAGCCCCAGGGCCAGGCCGGCGCGCGCCAGCGTCCGCCGCCGCTCCTCCGCCATGCCGGCGACCACCGCCGCCGCCAGCAGCGAGGCCTTGATCAGCTCGGCGGTCTTCAGGCGGTGGATCTCGGCGATGGCGCCGGCGTCGCCGCGGAACTCCAGGTCCAGCGCCTGGCCCTGGGCCATGCCGTCCTTGCCGATGCCGCGGGTGACGAGGGCCATGATCTCCACCGTGCGCTCGGGCGGCAGCGGCGCGGCGGCGATCTTCTCGAAGGCGTAGGTCAGCAGCGTGTCGCCGGCCAGCAGCGCCACCGCCTCGTTGAACCGGCGGTGCACGGTGGGCATGCCGCGGCGCAGGTCGTCGTCGTCCATCGCCGGCAGGTCGTCGTGGATCAGGGAGTAGGTGTGGATGATCTCCAGGGCCGACGCCAGGCCCAGGTAGCGCCGCGCCTCGGCGCGGCAGGCCTCGAGCAGGGTGAGGAACAGCAGCGGCCGCAGGCGCTTGCCGCTGACCGACAGCGCGTAGTGCATGGCCGCCTCCAGCGTGCCGCGGCGCGGGTCGAGGCCGGCCAGCAGCTCGCGGTCGACGGCGGCGGCCAGCTCCTGCAGGTGGTCAGCCATTGTCCTCGGGCTCGAAGTCGGCCTCCTGCATCTCGCCGCGGCCGTCGCGCTGCAGGATCTTCACCTTCTTCTCGATGTCGTTGAGCTCCTTCTTCATCTGGGCGCTGAGCTTCATCCCCTCCTCGTACAGGGCGAAGCCCTCCTGCAGCGGCACCTCGGGGTTCTCCAGCCTGGCGACGATCGCCTCCAGCTTCTTCAGCGCCGCCTCGAAATCGAGGGTCTCCTTCTTCATGGTTCACTCCTTGATGACGCGCGCCGCGGCGCGGCCGCGGGCGAAGCGGATGTCGACGCGCTCGTCCGCGCTCAGGTCCGCGGCGTCGCGCACCACCCGCTGCCGGCTGTCGGTGGTGATGGAGTAGCCGCGGGCCAGGATGCGCTCGGGGCTGGCCCCGCCCAGCGCCGCCTCGAGCAGGAGCAGGCGCTCGCCGCCGCGCTGCAGCGCCTCGCGGACGAGGGCGCCGGCCTGGATGTCCAGCTGGCGCAGCTGCAGGGCGCGCTGGCGCAGCCGCCCGAGCGGGTCGAAGGCGGCGAAGCGCCGCGCGGCCAGGTTCCAGGACTGCGCGCGGGCGTTCAGCCGCTGCTGGAAGAGCCGCGCCAGGGCGAACTCGTCGTTGTCCAGGCGCTGGGCCCGCTCCTGCAGGCGGCGGGGGTAGTCGGCCAGCGCCGACTCGCCGCGCAGCTCCTGCAGGGCGGAGACGGACTCGTGCAGCCGGCGCTCCACGGCGCGCATCAGCCCGTGGCGCAGGAAATCGATGCGCCCGAGGAACTCGTCCTTGCGCCCCACCACCAGCTCGGCGGCGGCCGACGGCGTGGCGGCGCGCAGGTCGGCGACGAAGTCGGCGATGGTGAAGTCGGTCTCGTGGCCCACGGCCGAGATCACCGGCACGCGGCTGCGGAAGATGGCCTCGACCACCGGCGCCTCGTTGAAGGCCCACAGGTCCTCGTAGCTGCCGCCGCCGCGGCCGACGATCAGCACGTCGACCGCCGCGCCGGGCCCGGCCTGGCTGAAGTGGTCGATGCCGGCGGCGATCTCCGCGGCGGCCCCCTCGCCCTGGACCCGCGCCGGGTAGATGACGACGGCGATGCCCGGGAAGCGGCGCTGCAGGATGCGCACGATGTCGCGCACGTCGGCGCCCGTGGGCGAGGTGACCACGCCGATGCGCCCGGGCAGCAGCGGCAGCGGCCGCTTGCGCGCCGGGTCGAAATAGCCCTTCTCCTGGTAGGCCTTCTTGAGCCGCTCCAGGGCGGCGTAGATGTCGCCGATGCCCTGCAGGCGGATGTCGCTGGCGATGATCTGCAGCTCGCCGCGCAGGGGATAGACCGAGAGCATGCCGCGCACCACGACCTGCTGGCCGTTCTCCAGCCGCTTCAGCGTGCTGCGCGCCAGGGCGCCGCGGAACATGGCCACCTTCATGGCCCCGCCGCCGTCCTTGAGCGTGAAGTACAGGTGGCCGGAGCTGGCCAGCACCACGCCCGAGGCCTCGCCCAGCACCGCCACGGCGGCGAACTGGGCCTCCAGCGCCTGCTTGAGCAGCTGGGTCAGCTCGGATACGCGGAATATTTTCTCCGTGACCGGATCCATGTCGGCGGCGGCGCTCCCTCGCCCGGCGCCCCGGGGGTGGCGGGGCGCGTCGGCTCCAGGCTTTATTATAGCACAGGGGCCGGCGGAAGGCGACGCGCTGAAGCGAATGCATCAATGGCCTCAGGGAAGGCAGAGGGAAGATAGAGGCAAAGAAACAGGGAAGAGAGAGTGGGAAGAGCCCTGTCATCGGTTCTTTCCCACTCTGTCTTCCCTCTGCCTTTCCCTCTGCCTTCCCTCCCTCTTCCCTGGAGCCGAAACAAGCTCAGGGAAGTCAGAGGGAGGAGCGAGGGAAGAATGAGGGAAGAGAGAGTGGGGAAAGCCCTGCCAGAACTTCTTTCCCACTCTGCCTTCCCTCTGCCTTTCCCTCTGGCTTCTCTCCCTCTTCCCTGGAGTTTTGCAAGCCGCCGCACGTTGCGGACGGCTTCATTTTTTGCGTGAATTGTGCCACAATGAGGGCCCATGAAAAACGAGAAAAAGAAACCCCAACCGCGCCGGGCCGCGACCCGCGCGCGCAGGCCCACCCGCGCCGCCAAGACGGTCTACGTCGGCATGAGCGCCGACCTGATCCATCCCGGGCACCTGAACATCATCCGCGAGGCCCGCAAGTACGGGCGGGTGATCGTCGGCCTCCTCACCGACGGCGCCATCGCCAGCTACAAGCGCCTGCCCTTCATGTCGCTCGAGCAGCGCAAGCAGATCGTGGAGAACCTCAAGGACGTCTCGGAGGTCGTCCTGCAGGAGACGCTGGACTACGTGCCGAACCTCCGCCGCCTGAAGCCCGACTTCGTGGTCCACGGCGACGACTGGCGCACCGGCGTGCAGCGCGAGGTGCGCCAGCGGGTGATCGCCGCCCTGCAGGAGTGGGGCGGCCGCCTGATCGAGCCGCGCTACACCGAGGGCATCTCCTCCTCCCAGCTCAACAACGCCCTCAAGGAGATCGGCACCACCCCCGGCATCCGCCTGAAGATGCTGCGCCGGCTGCTGGGGGTCAAGGACCTGGTCCGCGTCATGGAGGCGCACAACGGCCTGACCGGCCTGATCGTGGAGAAGACGCGGGTGGCGGTCGGCAACCAGTCGCGCGAGTTCGACGCCCAGTGGCTGAGCAGCCTGACCGACTCCACCGCCAAGGGCCGCCCCGACAACGGCAGCGTGGACCTGACCTCGCGCCTGACCACCCTGAACAACATCCTGGAGATCACCACCAAGCCCATCCTCTTCGACGGCGACTCGGGGGGCCTGGCCGAGCACTTCGCCATCATGGTGAAGACCCTCGAGCGCATGGGCATCTCGGCGGTCATCATCGAGGACAAGGTCGGGCTGAAGGAGAACTCGCTGCTGGAGAAGGAGGGCGGCCAGCAGCAGGATTCCATCGCCAACTTCTGCCACAAGATCCGCTTCGGCAAGCAGGCGCAGTTCACCGACGACTTCATGGTCATCGCCCGCATCGAGAGCCTCATCCTCGGCGCCGGCATGGAGGACGCCCTGCGCCGCGCCGAGGCCTACATCGCCGCCGGCGCCGACGGCATCATGATCCACAGCAAGAGCAAGGACCCCGGCGAGGTGCTGCACTTCTGCCGCGAGTACCGCCGCTTCCCGCGCCGGGTGCCGCTGGTGGCCGTGCCCTCCACCTACAGCCAGGTCAGCGAGCAGGAGCTCGCCGCCGCCGGCGTGCGCATCGTCATCTACGCCAACCAGCTGCTGCGCAGCGCCTATCCGGCCATGGCCCGCACCGCCGAGTCGATCCTGCGCCACGGCCGCGCCCTGGAAAGCGAAGCGGAGTGCCTGCCGATCCGCGAGATCCTGCGCCTGATCCCCGGCGGGGAGTGAGCCCGTGGACGCCGCCGGCTTCGTCCGCTCGCTGCAGCAGGCCGGGTTCGGCCCCTTTACGGGGGTCCCCTGCTCCGTCTTCACCCCGCTGATCGACCACCTGGGGACCCTGCCCGCCGACCGGCACTACGTCTGCACCTCCGAGGGCGAGGCCATGGGCCTGGCCGGGGGCTTCGCCCTGGCCGGCCGGACGCCGGTGGTCTACATGCAGAACGACGGCCTGGGCAACGCCGTCAATCCCCTCACCTCGCTGCAGCTGCTCTACCGCCTGCGGGCGCTGCTGCTGGTCTCCTGGCGCGGCGAGCCGGGCCAGAAGGACGCCCCGCAGCACAAGGTGATGGGCGCGCGGCTTACCGGCCTCCTGGAGCAGCTCCAGGTGCCGTACGCCGTCCTGGAGCCCGGCGCGGAGGCGCTGGAGCAGGCCCTGGCCAGGGCGCGCGCGCACGGCGCCGCGCAGTCGACCCCCTTCGCCCTGATCGTGCGCAAGGGGTATTTCGACCCCGGCGCCAAGCCGGCGGGCGCCCCCGGCGACGCGGGGCTGGCGCCGCGCCTGGACTACATCCGCCTGCTGGCCGAGGCGGCCGCCCCGGGCGACATCCTGCTGGGCGCCACCGGCTTCTCGGGCCGCGAGCTGCAGCAGTACACCGAGCACCCCGGGCGCTTCTACATGATGGGCTCGATGGGCTGCCTGCCCGCCCTGGGGCTGGGCCTGGCCGACAGCCATCCCGGCCGCACCGTGTTCGTCCTGGACGGGGACGGGGCGCTGCTCATGAAGCTGGGCTCGCTGGCGACCATCGGCCGCCGCCGCCCGGCGAACCTCGTCCACCTGCTTTTCGACAACCAGGCCTATGAGTCGACGGGCGGCCAGCCCACGCTGGCGGCGGGGATCGATTTCTGCGCCCTGGCCCGCGCCTGCGGCTACCCGGCGCAGGAGTCAATCGCCGGCCCGGAGGCGTTTCGCGCCCTGCTGGGCTCGCTGCCCGACCGGCCCAAGCCGCTGTTCGTGCACGTGCGCGTCCGCTGCGGCACGCCGGCGGGCCTGCCGCGGCCCGAGCAGCCTCCCGAGCGCATGCGCGACGACCTGATGGCCTTCCTGGGCTGAGCCATGTGGCGCTACGCCTGCCCCGTCGCCATCCACTGGGGGGACGAGTGGCCGGCGCTGCTGCGCCCGCTGCTCCCGCCCGGGCCCGGGCTGCTGATCCACTACCCCGGGTTCCCCGCGCGCCGCACGCCGCCTGGAAGAAGGGTTTCTGTGGGTCTATTCGAACGAAGTCGAGAGCCATGACGAACGGCCGGCACCGGCC
>DAHVOV010000171.1 GCA_027318645.1 Candidatus Aminicenantota bacterium | reverse complement strand
CGCCGCCGGGGCCTTCGCTCCCGCTTCCGCCGCCGCCGGCCCGCCCCTGCCTGTCGTCGAGCCGTGCCTCGATCCCGCCGCCCGCGAGCGCCTGGCCGCCCTCGGCTACGTCACCTCCATCGCCGGTCCCGCGTCCCCTGGCAGCGCCGTCGATCCCAAGGACCGCATCGGCGTCCTGGAGGAGCTGCGCCGGGTCAAGGAGCTGGCGGCGGGCAATGACTGGCCCGGCGCCGGGGCGCTGGCCAGGAGCATCCTGGCCGCGAACCCGCAGATCGGCCAGGCGCGCATCGCGTCGGCGAACGCCTACCGGGCCTCCGGCGACTTCGCCCGCGCCATCGCCGAGCTGCGCGCCGGCCTGGAGCGGCAGGGCGACGACGACCAGATGCTGGCCCTGCTGGGCGAAACGCTCGCGCTGGCCGGGCGCCACGAGGAGGCCCTGGCCGCGTTCCAGGGCTGCCTGGCCCTCCAGCCGGCCAATCCCGCCAGCCACAACAACCTCGGACTTGCGCTGTCCAACCTGGGGCGCATCGACGAGGCCGAGGTGGCCTACCGCCGGGCCATCGGCCTCGACCCGCGGTTCGCCCTGCCCCGCGTGAACTTGGGCCTGCTCTACCTGATGGCGCGCCGCGACCTGAGACGCGCCCGCGACGAGCTGCTGCGGGCCGCGGCCATCGACCCTGGCCTGGCCGCCGCCCACGACGCCCTCGGCGACCTCTACGCCACCGCCGGCGACTTCCGCCGCGCCGCCGACCACTGGCAGCGCGTCCTGGAGCTCGAGCCGGCGAACTACCAGGCGTGCTTCAACCTGTTCATGGCCTACGGCCGCAAGCTCTCCGACCGCGGCCGCGCCCTGGGATATTACGAGCGCCTGCGCCGCGACTTCTTCCCGGTCCTGCCCGAGGCCGAGCGCCGCCGCATCGAGGAGCAGCGCCGGCGCCTCGACTGAATCCCGCAGCGGGTTCCTAACGAAAATTCGTGGCAGTTTTGGGTGGGTGTGGATGAGTTTATTGCCGATAGAGCGATGCAGGGAGTGAAATCCCAAGCACCAAGCACCAAATCCCATATAAATTCCAAGTTCCAAATTCCAATGTCCCAAACGAAAGCCATTGCAAGTGGCTTTTCTTCGTTTGGGTCATTTGGTCATTGGAATTTGGAACTTATTTGGAGTTTGGTGCTTGGAACTTGGTGCTTTAGCCCTACCAGTTTGTGTGAGGAGCCCGTCAGTGGGGGCCGTAGAAGAACAGCATCACCGGCGGCACCAGCAGCAGCAGGGCGATAATGAAGAAATACACCTGCAGGCGGAACAGCCACTTGAACCATTTCTCCCAGGCGATGCCGGCCAGGCCGAGGACGCCCATGGTCACGCCGGAGGTGGGCAGGATGGGGTTGATCCAGCCGTCGCCGAACTGGAAGGCCAGCACCGCCGTCTGCCGCGTGATGCCGACGATGTCGGCCAGCGGCGACATGAGCGGCATGGTCAGGGCGGCCTGGCTCGTTCCCGAGTGGACGAAGAAGTTGATCACGCCGTGGGCGACGAACATGGACTGCGCGGCCAGCACCGGGTGCAGGCCGGCGATGGCGCCCGACAGCGCGTGCAGGAAGGGGTCCATCACGCGGCCGTCGACGGCGATGACCAGGATCGCCCGCGCGCAGGCGATGATCAGCGCCACGCCGACCATGTTCTTGGCCCCCTCCTTGAACTCGTCGGCCATCTGCGAGAAGGAGAGGCGGCCGAACAAGCCGGCCAGCAGGCCGAAGGCGAAGAAGACCGCCGCGATCTCGTTGATGTACCAGCGGTAGCGCAGGATGCCGAAGACCAGCGCGGCGATCGAGGCCAGGAAGAGCAGCAGGATGACGCGGGCGTTCCAGGGCATGGGGCCGGCATCGGCGCCGGCGTCGGCCGGCGCCAGGGCGCGGGCGCGGTCCAGCTCGTAGACCGGGCTCTTCGTCGGGTCGCGCTTGATGCGCGCGGCGTAACGCGACAGGAAGAAGATGATCGAGCCGGTGCTGACGAACCAGATGGGGATGCGGTAGGCGATGCCCGAGTAGAGCGGCAGCTCGGAGATGCTCTGGGCGATGCCGATGGTGAAGGGATTGAAGATGGCGCCGGCGAAGCCGGCGGCGGCGCCGAGGAACGGGATGGCGGTGCCCACCAGCGAGTCGTAGCCCAGCGAGATGGCCAGGGGGATGAAGATGAGCACGAAGGGCATGGTCTCCTCGCACATGCCGAAGATCGCCCCGGCCAGGGAGAAGAGGGTGACGGTGACCGGGATGAAGAACTTCTGCAGCTCGGGGCGGCGGGCGAAGGTGGAGGCCGTGCGCCGCACGCCCAGGGCCAGCGCCCCGGTCTTCTCGATGATCTGGAAGGCGCCGCCGAGGATGAACAGGAAGACGATGATCTGGGCGGCCTGGACGAAGCCCTTCATGGGCGCGATGAGCACCGCTCCCGCCCCCTGGGGCCGGCTGTCCGCGGCCGCGAACGAGCCGGAGACGATCTGCGTGCGGCCGTCCTTCTCGACGCGTTGGTAGGCGCCCCCGGGCACGATCCAGGTGAGCACGGCGACGGCGATCACGATGGCATAGATCATCACCAGGGTGTTGAAGCGGAAGCTTGCCTTCATGGGGCTACTCCTTAGCGGGGAACTGTATCACGACCGCGCCATCAGTTCCAGGGCCAGGGCGCAGGCGCGGCGGAGGTCGGCGCGCAGGATGAACTCGTCGTTGGCGTGCGGGTTCTGGGCGCCGATGCCCAGGTTGATCGCCGGCAGGCCGCGGCCGTTGAGCGAGTTGGCGTCGCTGCCGGCCAGCGAGGCGACCGGGTTCGGCGTCAGGCCGACCGCGGCCAGCGCCGCGGCCACGTCGCGGTGCACGGGAGCGTCGGCGGGGATGTCGTAGGGCCGAAAGTCCCACTGCTCGCGGAAGTCGAGCCCGGCTCCCGCCGCGTGCGTCTCCTGTGCGAAATGGGCGCGGATGCGGAACAGCGTCTCGTCGATCACGGCCATGTCGCGCGAGCGCACTTCGCCCAGCAGCTCCGCCGACTCGGAGACGACGTTCACCGCCGTGCCGCCCCGGAAGGTGCCGACGTTCACGGTGGTCGACTCGTTCACCCGCCCCTGCTCCACCCGGGCCAGGGCGCGGGCGGCGACGGCGATGGCGTTGATCCCCTTCTCCGGCGCCAGGCCCGAGTGGGCGGCGACGCCGCGCACCGCCACGCTGAACGTCTTGGCCCCGGAACCCGAGGTGATGAACGATCCCGGCGGCAGCGAGGAGTCGAAGATGAAGCACTTGCGCAGTCGCGGGTCGAGCTCCAGGGCCAGCGAGCCGGCCAGGGTCGTCTCCTCGCAAACGGTGAAGGCCACGGTGAAGTTCGCCGGCCGCCCGCCGGCCAGGTGCGTCTCCAGCGCGTGCAGGATCAGCGCCATGCCCGCCCGGTTGTCCACGCCCAGGACCGTCGTGCCGTCGGACACGATGCGGTCTTCGCGCACCTGCGGCCGCACCCCGGCCGTGGAGCGGGCGGTGTCCATGTGGGCCAGGAACAGCGCCTCGCCGCCGTCGCCGACGCGGCACACCAGGTTGCCGGTGTCGCTGCCCGTCCTGTCCCGGGAATCATCGCAAAAGGGCTTCAGTCCCAGGTCGGCCAGGAACTCGGCGACGAAGCCGGCCAGCGGTGCCTCGTGCTGCGAGAGGGCCTCGATGGCCGCCAGGCGCAGGAAAAGATCGATCAGTCTGCTTTCGTTCATCCGTACCTCGCGGGGCCTCCCGGCGCGGCGGCAGACGGCCGGCCGCCGGCCGGCCGGGAACGGAAAAGGCGGGGGAAGCCGCCGGGCTCCCCCCGCGCTTTCCGTTCCCGGCCGCGCCGGTGCCGCGGGTCTGCTGCCTGCCGGCGCCGGCCGGTGCCGCGAGGTGCGGATGAATGAAAGCAGACTGATCGATCTTTTCCTGCGCCTGGCGCCCATCGAGGCCCTCTCGCAGCACGAGGCGCCGGTGGCCGGCTTCATCAGCGATTTTCTGGCCGGCCTGGGACTGCAGCCCTATCGCGACGATTCGCGGGGCCGGACGGGCAGCGACACCGGCA
>DAHVOV010000164.1 GCA_027318645.1 Candidatus Aminicenantota bacterium | reverse complement strand
GGCCGGTGTTTGCAAGGTTTCAGCGGTGATAACTCCGGCCGGACTTGAAATAGGATCTCGGGGCGGGCTTGGCCGCCGGACGCGGGGCATGGCCCCGGTCGCGGCCGTTGCCGCCGCCGCGCTGCTCCTTGGGGGCCGGCCGGGCATCGGCCCCGGTCGCCCGGCTGGCGGCCTCGGAATGGAACTTGTGGGCGGCGTCGACGGGGACGGCGGCGCGAACCGTCTTCTCGATCGCGCGCAGGAGCTCGCGCTCGCTCGCGGAGCAGAAGGAGACGGCGTCGCCGCCGGCGCCGGCGCGGGCGGTGCGGCCGATGCGGTGGATGTAGACCTCCGGCTCCAGGGGCAGGTCGTAATTGATGACGTGCGAGATGCCGTCGACGTCCAGGCCGCGGGCGGCGATGTCGGTGGCGACCAGCACGCGGACGCGGCCGTCCTTGAAGCAGGCCAGCGCCTCGGTCCGCGCCCCCTGGCTCTTGTTGCCGTGGATGACGGCGGCGGCGATGCCCGCGTTGCCCAGTTTTTTGGCCACCTTGTTGGCCATGTGCTTCATCTGGGTAAAGACCAGCACGCGGTCCCAGCGCGAATCGGCCAGGAGCGACGCCAGCAGGGCGTCCTTGCGGTCGCGGTCGACGAACATCACCTTCTGCACGATGCGCTCGACGGCCGGCGCCTCATGGGCGATGGTCACGTGCACCGCGTCATGCACCAGGGTGCGGGCCAGGGACACCACCTCTGGCTCCATGGTGGCCTAGAAGAACAGCGAGCGGCGCCGCTCGGGAAGCTTGGCGATCACCCGCTTGATGTCGGGAAAGAACCCCATGTCGAGCATGCGGTCGGCCTCGTCCAGGACGAAGATCTCGACCGCGTCCAGGCCGGCGTGGCCCTGCTGCATGAGGTCGAGCAGCCGCCCCGGCGTCGCCACCAGGATGTCGAGGCCGCGGTCCAGCGCCTGCACCTGCTGGAACTGGCTGACGCCGCCGAAGACGACGGCGTGGCGGAAGCGCAGGTGGCGGCCGTAGGCGGCGGCGCTGGCGCCGATCTGCGCGGCCAGCTCGCGGGTGGGGGCCAGCACCAGGACGCGCGTCCGCCTGGCCGGCGGCGGCCGCCGGTTCTGGGACAAATACTGCAGGATGGGCAGCATGAAGGCCGCCGTCTTGCCGGTGCCGGTCTGGGCGCAGCCGATCAGGTCGCGGCCTTCCAGCAGGTGGGGGATGGCCTTGGCCTGGATGGGAGTGGGGACGGTGTAGCCCTCTTCGGCGACCGCCCGCTGCAGCTCAGGCAGCAGGGCGGCGAAGACGCCGGCGGCCGGCGGGCGCGGCCCGTAGGCGTCTTTACGGGAGGCCTCCTCGTCCGTGCGACGCACGTCGGCCAGGCGGGGATGGCGGATTTCGGGCTGATGCCGGGCCGCTTGCGGGTCGGCCTGTTTTAGCGGGGATTTCTTTTCTTGAAGTTTCATTGTGTTTCCTTGCTTGCAATTTCGAGCCCGCCCTGACTGCATGCCACAAAGGAGTGTCGATCCGGATCGAGTTCAGGATTCAATGGCGGGATGCAGCCTGAAGGCCTGGCATCAGTTCATGTATCCTAGCGAACAGCGGGGAGCGGAGGGCTCAATTTTCTTTATTATAGGCTTTTATTGTCGGAATGTCAATTAGCGGCAGCATAT
>DAHVOV010000153.1:2500-5626 GCA_027318645.1 Candidatus Aminicenantota bacterium | reverse complement strand
GTGACGCTGCCGGCGCCGATGGTGCGCCCGCCCTCGCGGATGGCGAACTTCAGCCCCTTCTCCATGGCGATCGGCGTGATCAGCGTGATCTCCAGGTTGGCGTTGTCGCCGGGCATGACCATCTCCGTCCCCGCCGGCAGGGCCACCGAGCCCGTCACGTCCGTCGTGCGGAAGAAGAACTGCGGCCGGTACCCCGTCACGAACGGCGTGTGCCGCCCGCCCTCCTCCTTGCTCAGCACCACCACCTCCGCCTTGAACTTCGTGTGCGGCGTGATCGAGCCCGTCTTGGCCAGCACCATCCCGCGCTCCACGTCCTCGCGGTCCGTCCCGCGCAGCAGCACGCCGATGTTGTCGCCCGCCCGGCCCTCGTCCAGCAGCTTCTTGAACATCTCCACGCCCGTCACCACCCGCTTGCGCGTCTCGCGGATCCCCGTGATGTCGATCTCGTCCCCCACCTTCACGATGCCCCGCTCCACGCGCCCCGTCACCACCGTCCCGCGACCCGAGATCGTGAACACGTCCTCGATCGGCATCAGGAACGGCTTGTCGATCGGACGCTCCGGAAGCTTGATGTAGCTGTCCACCGCGTCCATCAGCGCCAGGATCTTCTTGTTCCACTCATCGTCCAGGCTGCCGTCGCTCTCCATGCTCTTGAGCGCGCTGCCGCGCACGATCGGGATCTGGTCCCCGGGGAAACCGTAGCTCGTCAGCAGCTCGCGGATCTCCAGCTCCACCAGGTCCAGGATCTCCTTGTCCTCCACCATGTCGCACTTGTTCATGAACACCACGATCGCCGGCACGTTCACCTGCCGCGCCAGCAGGATGTGCTCACGCGTCTGCGGCATCGGACCGTCCGCCGCCGACACCACCAGGATCGCCCCGTCCATCTGCGCCGCCCCCGTGATCATGTTCTTCACGTAGTCCGCGTGCCCCGGGCAGTCGATGTGCGCGTAGTGCCGGTTCGTGGTCTCGTACTCCACGTGCGCGATGTTGATCGTGATGCCCCGCTCCTTCTCCTCCGGCGCGTTGTCGATGCTCCAGAAGTCGCGGTACTTCACCCGCTCGTTCTGCTTGCTCAGCACCTTCGTGATCGCCGCCGTCAACGTCGTCTTGCCGTGGTCCACGTGCCCGATCGTGCCGATATTCAAATGCGCCTTCGTGCGATCGAATTTTTCCTTTGCCATCATTTCCTCCTAGTTCGTCGTATAGATACCCAGCTGGGTCTTCAGGACGTCCTTCATCTTCTCCTCGCTCATCTCGCTGTACTTCAGGAACTCCAGCGAGTAGTTGCCGCGCCCCTGCGTGAGCGTGCGCAGGGCCTTGGCGTAGCCGAACATCAGCGCCAGCGGCACCTGGCCGTCGATGACGTGCAGCCCGTTCTTCAGGTCCATGTGCGTCACCCGGCCCTCGCGGGAGCTGAGGTCGGCCATCACCTCGCCCAGGTACTCGTCCTGGACGGCGATCTCGATCTTCATGACCGGCTCGAGCATGATCGGGCTGCCCCTGCGGAAGGCCGCCTTGAAGGCCAGCGAGGCCGCGATCTTGTAGGCCAGCTCGGTGGCGTCCTCGTCGTGGAAGGAGCCGTCGACCAGCTCGACCTCGACGTGGGTGATGGGGAAGCCGGCGATGACGCCGATGTCCATGGCCTCGCGCACCCCCTGCTCGATGGCCGGCAGGAACTCCTTGGGGATGACGCCGGACTTGACCGAGGACTGGAAGCGGAACTTGCCGTCGCCGTCGTACGGCCGCACCTCGAGCACGACGTGGCCGTACTGGCCCTTGCCGCCCGACTGCTTGACGTACTTTTCCTCGCCGCGGGCCGCCTGGCGCACCGTCTCGTAGTAGGCCACGCGCGGCTTGCCGAGCTTGGTCTGGATCTTGAACTCGCGCTTGATGCGCTCCTGGATCACCTCCAGGTGCAGCTCGCCCATGCCCGAGAGGATGGCCTGGCCGGTGTGGGCGTCGACGTAGGACTTGAGCGTCGGGTCCTCGCTGACCAGCTTGGCCAGGACCTCGTCCAGCTTCTGGTGCTCCGAGGTCAGGCGCGGCTCGATGGTGGCCTGCACCACCGGCTCGGGGAACTGGATGGCGTCGAGCAGGATGGGGTGGCGCTCGTCGCACAGCGTGTCGCCGGTGGCCACGTCCTTCAGGCCCACGGTGGCGGCGATGTCGCCGGAGTGCACCGACTCGACCTCCTCGCGCTTGTTGGCGTGCATCTTCAGCAGCTTGGCCACGCGCAGCTTCTGGCCGCGGCGGCTGTTGAGCACGGTGGCGCCGACCTTGACCACGCCCGAGTAGACGCGGAAATAGACCAGCTGGCCCACGTAGGGGTCGGTCATGATCTTGAAGACCAGCGCCGACAGCGGCTCGGCGTCGGACAGCTTGCGCGTCTGTGCGCGGCCGCTGCGCGGGTCGCTGCCGGCCACGTCGGCCTTGTCGGCCGACGAGGGCAGGTAGTCGACCACGGCGTCGAGCAGGTTCTGCACGCCCTTGTTGCGGAAGGAGGAGCCCAGCAGCACCGGCACGGCCTTGAGGCCGATGGTGGCGGCGCGCACGGCCTTCTTCAGCACGGCTTCGGGCACGTCCTTCTTCTCCAGGAACAGCTCCATGACCTCGTTGTCCAGCTCGGCCAGGCGCTCGACCAGGTGCTCGCGGTGCAGCAGCGCCTCGTCGCGGCTGGCGGCGGGGACCTCCTCGGTGGCCGGGCGGGCCCCGGGCAGGTCGTCATGGTAGCGGAAGGCCTTCAGCGAAGGCAGGTCGATGACGCCGGCGAAGCTCTCCTCGCAGCCCAGCGGCAGCTGCAGGGGCAGGGCGACGACCTTGAACTTGGACTCGATCTGGGCGACGACGTCGGCGAAGTCGGAGCCGACGCGGTCCATCTTGTTGACGTAGGCGATGCGCGGGATGCGGTACTTGTCGGTCTGGTACCAGACCTTCTCGGTCTGCGGCTCGACGCCGCCGACGCCGCAGAGGACGATGATCGCCCCGTCGAGGACGCGCAGCGAGCGCTCGACCTCGGCGGTGAAGTCGACGTGGCCGGGGGTGTCGATGATGTTGATGCGGTGCTCGTTCCAGAAGCAGGTGGTGGCGGCCGAGGTGATGGTGATGCCGCGCTCCTGCTCCTGC
>DAHVOV010000137.1 GCA_027318645.1 Candidatus Aminicenantota bacterium | reverse complement strand
CACGGCTGGGACCGCCACGGCCGAGCTGTCGGGGGCGAGACTGGTCCTCGAAGGCCACGGAGGCAGGGAGGAATATGTCCTGCAGGCCGAGCGTGAGAGGTTGCTGCGCCAGGAGGAATACCTGCGAAAGGATGACGAGCGCGGGCTGCGGGAGGAAGAAGCCCGCCTGAAGCTCGAGGAGGAAAGAAGGATCAAGGAAGAGCAGGCGCGCTGCGAGGCGGAAATGCAGTCCCTGCAGGCGTCGCAAAAGAAGCTGGAGGCGGAGGAGCGGGCCCTGGCCGAAATGGAAAAGCGCCTGAACGCCGAGGACCAGGAGAAAGCCCGCGTCGAGCTGGAGGCGCTGCAGAAACAGGAGCAGAAGCTGGCCCAGGAAATGCTGAAGCTGAAGGAGCGGGAAAAGCGGGAATTCGAACGGCAGCTGCAGGAGCAGAAAAAGGCGGAAGAGGAGCTGCGCGCGGCCGAAAAGCGGCTGCGCGTTGAGGAGGAGCGCCTGCGCGTTGAGGAGGAGCGCCTGCGCCGGGAGGAGGCGAACCTGAAGAAGTTCATGGACCGGCTGATCGCCGACGGCGTGATCGACCCGGCCAAGGGCTACGAGGTCCGGCTCTCCGCCTCCTCGCTGTGGGTTAACGGCAAGGCGATGCCGGTTGAGATGCAGCAGAAATACCGCCAGCTCTTCGAGACCCTGATGGGCAGGAAGCTGGACAAGGACCGGCCCATCACCATCGTGCATGATCCGCAGGAGAACTCACACGAGCTATAAGTGATAGTGATAGTGATAGTGGTAGTTGCAAGCACTTGGTATGCGGTATACGGTGTACGGTGTACGGCAAAGGCATAACAGTGAACCAGGGCTTTCAGTTGCCGTTGCCGTCTACCGTATACCGTCTACCGTCCGCCAAGTTCGGTAATTCTTCCAACGTGGAACGTGGTACGTGGTACGTGGAACCTCGACGGACTGGGAGGTTTTGAGATCCCGAAATGGTCCGTGGTACTCCACTCGAGGTGAACCCCTCGGGGACGCCGCCCCTGGCGGGGTCGGCAGCCTGGAACCTCGACGCCCTGTAAGTTCCTTCCTTATTTAAATCTCCAGAGATAACTGGCTTTAAAGAATAAGCTGTTCTTCATGTTGGTCAGCCGGCCCTCGCGCACCTGCCATTCCCCGTCGCGCCACTCCCGCCCCTGGAAGGACGAGCCGTAGCCCAGGTGGACGACCGTCCCCGGGATCAGGGTGAAAGAGGCCAGCAGGTCGGTGAGCAGGTCGCGGTCGTAGTCGTTCCAGCGCAGCGCCGCGCGCACGAAGAAGAAGCGGTTGAACTGGTAGGCGGCGGCCAGGTTGGCGATGGCCAGGGAGTACACCGAGGCGCCGCCTTCGGCCGGGCGCCGCCGCAGCGCGTCGTGCAGCAGCTCGAGCGACAGGCTGGCGCGGGCGCCCGGCTGCAGGATAACGGCGAAGCTCAGCGTACGGCCTCGGGCCGGGTAGGGGACGAGGGGGTCGTAGTAGATGCGGTCGCCGATGTTGGCGCTGGCGCCCAGGTAGAGCCAGGTCCGCGGCTGCATCTCGGCCAGGGCATAGAAGGCGTTGCTGCGGTAGCGGCTCCACAGCCAGGCCTCGCGGCCGGCGCGGTATTCCAGGCGCAGGGCGCCGTTCCAGCGCGTGTAGAAGGTGACGCCGCCGCGCAGCAGCGTGTCATTCAGCCCGGTGGCGAAGTCGTGCAGGCGCAGGCCGCGGACGTAGGGCTGCACCCGCTTCAGGAATGCGTCGGGCCGGGGGTCCTTCGGCAGCAGGTTCGGCCCCAGGAAGAACTGCAGCTGGTCGAAGTTCGTGCGCACGAGGAACGCCGAGGCCATGGAAAAGTTCGCGCTGTAGCGCTCGTAGGCCAGCGAGGCGTCGAGCTCGGGCACGGCGAACTGCAGCATGGCGTTCAGGCCGGATCCGTCCTGCCCCTCCCCGCCGGGGAGCTCCGTGCGGCTGTAGATGGCCGACGCGGTCAGGCGCAGGTTGGCCAGCAGCCGGTACTGCAGGTCGGCGCCCAGGGCGCTGTTGCGGTCGTCGCCGGCGTAGCGGCCGCTGTAGAGGAGGCCGAGCGAGTCGTCGCCGCCGAGCGCCAGCTTGAAGCGGCCGACGCCCCAGAAGGCATGGCCGCCGTCCCCGCCGGGCAGGCTCTCGTCTGCCGCCAGCACGGCGAACAGCGTCCGCCCTGCCGTGCCGCTCACCTTGGCGGCCCAGTCGGGGTCGACGATGCGCCGGGTATAGACCGCCGCCGACATCATGCCGTTGCTGACCAGGCCGAAGTCGATGGCGTTGGTCCCCTCCATGAAGAACGGGCGCTTCTCGCTGTACAGGACGGGGTAGCGGCGGTTGACCTCGACCTGGAAGGCGTCGCTCTCCACCTGGCTGAAATCGGGGCGCACCGTCGCCTCGGCGGTGATCGACGAGGTGACGCCGTATTTCAGGGAGACCCCGAGCCGGGCGGCGGTGTCGCGCTCCCCCCAGCCGCCGCCGTCGGCGCGGCCGCGGTCACTGCTGGCGGTGAAGGCGGGCAGCGCCTCGAAGGCGAACTCCTTGCGCAGCCCCCGGTATTCGACAGCGGCCATGGCGTTGAACTGCGACTCGCCCGCCTTCATCCCGGGCCAGGAGCCCATCGCGCCCAGGTGCGGGACGTTGCGCATGAAGATGACCCCCATGCGCACCCGCTCGCCGCTCTTGTAGCGCAGGCTCTCCAGCGGGATGGCGACCTCCACGGCGTAGCCGCCGGAGCCGACGCGGGCGGCGCTCTGCCATACCCAGTCGGGGGAGAGGTCGATGTCGGCGCCGTTCACCGCCGAGGTGAGGCCGTCGGTCTGGCAGCCGCTGGGGTTGACGTAGTACTCGAAGCTCGACTGGCGGTTGTCCAGCGGGTCGAGGATCACGCCGATCCAGTCGTCGCGGCCGCCGGCGTCGCGCTTGGTGATGGAGGTCTTGATCTGCCCCGGCTGGCCGTCGTGGCACATGAAGGCAAAGTAGAGATGACGGCCGGAATAGGCGACCCAGATGTCGGTGGCGACGCCCAGCGGGCGGCCGAGCATCGGGCTGAATGTGACGAACTCGCCGGTCAGCGGCGGCCGCTGCCACGCCGCGTCGTCCAGGACGCCGTCGACCGTCACCGGCTCGTCGATCCGCACGGCCTCGATCGTCGTTGGCGCGGCGTCCGCGGCGGCCAGCGCGCAGGCGCCTAACAATAGGGTCAGGAACAGTATGGTGGCGGAGTGGTGAAGGTTCATGGCCCCATTATAACGTATTGAAGCTCAGGGAAGACAGAGGGAAGAGAGAGGGAAGAATAAGGGAAGAGAAAGTGGGAAAAGCCTTGTCAGAAACTCTTTCCCACTCTGTCTTCCCTCTGCCTTTCCCTTTGTCCT
>DAHVOV010000129.1 GCA_027318645.1 Candidatus Aminicenantota bacterium | reverse complement strand
GTTGATAAATTTTTTGGGCAAAAAACTTTTATCAATTACCCTTCAGGAGGTCAATTTTTTATAAGTTATTTTGGACAGATCTGCACCATTGCTGTCTAAAATAAATTGCTTTTTGGACAGACAGCTTGATCCGTAAAGGGTTTCGAGGCCACTCCATCCGGTTTTTCAAACGAGGTCTGCTGCTGGTAAGACTAAAATACCAAGCTCCAAGCACCAAATCCCAAACAAATTCCAAATTCCAATGACCTAAACCAAAGCATTCAACCGCAATCATGCCTTCCCAGGATAGAGTAAGCTTCCTGTGCCGTAATCTCATCCACGATTGCATTTGCTCTTTGTTTGGGTCATTGGAACATTGGTGCTTGGTGCTTATTTGGAATTTGGTGCTTGGAAATTGGTGCTTCAATCCTACCAGCTTCTAAAAGTTATTTTTGACAGATCTGGGCCTTTACTAACACTAACACTATCACTATCACTCTCCTGATGTGCCACTTTTCGCCGCGCATGTCGTATAATGACGGCACCATGCCCGTTCGCATCGATCAATGGCTATGGGCCGCCCGCCTCTTCAAGACCAGGACCCTGGCCAACCAGGCCTGCCGCGGCGGCAAGGTGCAGATCGACGGCGGCGCGGTCAAGCCGGCCCGGCCGCTGCGCGCCGGCGAGGTCGTCTCCCTGAAGCAGCCGCCGATCCTGCGCCAGTTCCGCGTCAAGGGACTGGCCGCCAAGCGCGTGTCCCCGGCGCTGGCCCGCGAGCTGGTGGAGGAGATCACGCCGGCGGCCGACCTGGAGACGCTGGCCCTGGCCCGGCGCGACCCCCTGGGCCTGATCTTCGCCGCCCGCGACCGCGGCAGCGGCCGGCCGACCAAGCGGGAGCGCCGCGAGCTGGAGCAGCTGCTGGGGGAGGACGAATGATCGTCCTGCTGCTGGGCACCGGCATGCAGGGCCGGGCGGCGCTGCACGACCTCTGCCTGCGGGGCGGCTTCGCGAAGGTCATCGCCGCCGACCGCGACCTGGAGGGGCTGCGGCGCCACGTCGCCGAGCGGGGCTACGGCGGACGGGTCGCCTGCGAGCCCGTCGACACAGACGACCCACGCAGCATCGCCCGCCTGATGGCCATGCGCCCGCAGGTGGCCGTCGACCTGCTCCCCTCGCGCTGCAGCCCGGCCGTGGGCGCCGCCGCGCTCGCCGCCGGCGTGCACCTGGTCAACACCGTCTACGTCCTGCCGGCGATGCACGCCCTGGCCGGGCGGGTCGCCGCCGCCGGGCTGACCTTCCTGCCCGAGTTCGGCATGGACCCCGGCATCGACCTGGTGCTGCTGGGCCGCGCCGTCGGGCTTCTCGATGAGGTGGAGACGATCGACAGCTACGGCGCCGGCGTCCCCGAGCCGGGCGCCGACGACAACCCGCTGCGCTACAAGGTGACCTGGACCTTCGCCGGCGTGCTGCGCGCCTACATGCGCGGCGGCCGCCTGGTCCGCGACGGCCGCATCGTGGAGATCCCGCCGCGCGGGATGTTCAGCCCGGAGAACGTGCACGAGGTCGACATCCCCGGGCTCGGCCGCTTCGAGGCCTACGCCAACGGCGACGCGCTCCCCTACGCCGAGATGCTGGGGATCGACCCGAAGCGCCTGCGCCGGCTGGGGCGCTATTCCTTCCGCTGGCCCGGCCACTGCGCCTTCTGGAAGAAGCTGGTCGACCTGCACCTTCTCGACGACGAGCCGCTGGCGGTCGGCGGTGTCACGGTCAACAAGCGGGAGTTCCTGGCCGCCGCCATCGAGCCCTGGATCCGCCTGGGCGATACGGAGCGCGACGTCGCCGTCATCCGCGTCGCCGCGGAGGGCGTCAAGGACGGGCAGCGGAAGCGCGTCGTGCTCCAGGTCGTCGACTTCCGCGACCTGGAGAGCGGCTTCACGGCCATGAACCGCAGCGTCGGCTATACCGCCGCCATCGGCGCGCGCATGATCGCCGACGGCCGACTGGCGCGGCGCGGCCTGCTCTCGCCGCTGCGCGACATCCCCTACGGGGAGTTCCGCGCCGAGCTGGAGAGGCGCGGCATCCGCGTCAGCGAGGAAACGAGCCCCGCCTGAGCGGGATCAGCGCGCCGGCATCCGGGCGGCGATCGCCTCCAGCGCCGCCCGCGCTCCCGAGCGGATCCCCACCTGCCCTTCCGGCGCCTCGGCCTCGCGGGCGTTGATGCGCACCAGGCGCGTGCGCGGCCGCGCCAGCAGCCGCTCGCTCATGCGCCGCACGCTGGCGCCGAACAGCTTGCCGGCCGAGCTGCGCCGCCCGAAAGGCGTGTCGGCGGCCTCGGGCTCGCGGGCGTTGATGCGCACCAGGCGCGTGCGCGGCCGCGCCAGCAGCCGCTCGCTCATGCGCCGCACGCTGGGCACCGCCGTGCCGGCGCCGCACTCGACCACGGCCAGCCGCCTGCCGGCGATCCCCTCCAGCCAGCCGCGCAGGCGCAGCGCCTGCGCCTGGCTGCGCTCGGGGCGCCAGCCCCAGTCGCCGAACATCAGCACGTTGGGCCGCGCCAGGCGGCCGCAGAACGGGCAGTCGGGCAGCGGCGGCGCGGCGCGCATCGTCGCCTCGTCCACGGCGACCTCGTGCGCGTCGGCCGGCCAGGGCGCCGCCGGGCAGCCGTGGGCGCACTGCAGGTGATGGATCGAGCCGTGGCATTCGTGGACCTGCTCCTCGGCGAAGCCCGCCTTCTGGAACTGGCCGTCGACGTTGGAGGTGAAGACGAAATGGCCGCCGGGCACGGCCCCGGCCCAGGCGCGCAGCAGGGCATAGCCCCGGTGCGGCTCGGTGCGGCGATAGAGCCCGAGGCGGTGGCCGTAGAACCCCCAGGCCAGGGCGGGGTCGGCGACGAACCACTCGGGGTTGGCCAGGGAGGTAAAGTCGAGGCCCAGCTTGCGGTAGGGCGGGTAGGCGTTCCAGAAGCCCTCGTCGCCGCGGAAATCGGGCAGCCCCGAGTCGACGCCCATGCCGGCGCCGGCGGCGACCAGCAGCGCCTCGCTGTCGGCGATGATCCCCGCCGCCTCGCCAATGGCCTCGCTCCATTCCTTGCCCATGCTTTCCTCAATCGTTATGCGTGACCGAACTCCACGACCATTCGTTATGCGTTATGCGCAAGAAGACATGCCCGGCCTATGTCTGTTTTCGCATAACGCATCACGCATAACGGCTCATCGATCGCTCAGCCTGAACAGCGGCGGCTGCCCGTCATCGGCCCGGGCGCGGGGGGGCTCGAAATTGGACAGCGCGATGCCCGCCAGTCGCACCGGCCGCTGGCCCGCCTCGGTCCGCTCCAGCAGCTCGCCGGCGGCGCGGAACACCTCGTCCGCCGACGCCAGGAACGCGCCGAAGGTTCTCCTGCGCGTGACGACGCAAAAGTCGGCGTACTTGATCTTCAGCGTCACGGTGCGCGCCCGCTTGCCCTCCTCGCCCAGATCGGCGAACACCCGGCCGGCGCATTCGCGCAGGTACTCGAGCAGCGGCCCTTTCTTCGCCACGTCGCGGGCGAAGGTCTCCTCGGCGCCGTAGGAGAGCCGCTCGCGCCAGGGCGTGACCGGCGTGTCGTCGATGCCGTGGGCCAGGTCGTGGAGCCAGCGGCCGAACTTGCCGAAGCGCTCCTCCAGGAAGGAGAGGGGCCTCTTCTCCAGGTCGGCGACGGTGCGGATGCCCAGCCGGGCCAGCTCGGCGTCGGTGACCTTGCCCACCCCCGGCAGCCGCATCACCGGCAGGGGGCGGATGAACTCCATGACGCGGTCGGGGCGCACCACGCACAGCCCGTCGGGCTTGCGGGCGTCGGAGGCGATCTTGGCCACGAACATGGTCGAGGCCACGCCGGCCGACGCCGTCAATCCGGTGGCGGCGAAGATGCGCCGCTTGATCTCGCGCGCCAGCCGGGTGGCGCTGGGCTCGTTCCGGCGGTTGCGGGTCACGTCCAGGTAGGCCTCGTCGAGCGACACCGACTCCACCAGGTCGGTGTACTCGCGGAAGATGGCGTGGACCTGCTCCGAGACGCGGCGGTACTTCTCGAAGTCGGGCGGGACGAAGAGGCAGTGCGGGCAGCGGCGCTTGGCCTCGGCGCACGACATGCCCGAGCGGATGCCGTAGCGCCGCGCCTCGTAGTTGGCGGTGGCGGCCACCGAGCGGCTGTCGGGGCGGCCGCCGACCACCAGCGGCCGGCCGCGCAGCTCGGGGCGGTCGCGCATCTCGACGGCGGCGTAGAACATGTCCATGTCGACGTGGATGATCTTGCGCACGGGCGCCGCGGGTGCCATGGGGCGAACCTAGCACGGCGGCCGCAGGGTGTCAATGCGCGGCGCGCCCGCTGCGCGCTCCCGGCCGCCCGCCCTTGCCAGAGACGGGGCTTTCGGCTACAATGGGGCTTCGACCGCCCCTCGTGAAGGAGAACCATGCCCCTCGACCTGCTGGGAAAGCTGCTTGCCCTTTTGTGCGCCGTCGTCTGGGCCACGGCGGTCATCTTCTTCAAGCTGGCCGGAGACAACATCCGGCCGCTGGCGCTGAACCTCTACAAGACGGCGCTGACCGTCGCCATCCTGTTCCCGGTGCTGCCGCTGCTGGGCATCCCCCTGCTGCCGGCCGCGATCGGCGCCCGCCAGGCGCTGGCGGTCATGGCCAGCGGCATCCTGGGCATCGCCGTCGCCGACACCATGTTCTTCGCCTGCCTGAACCGCCTGGGGGCGGGGACGACGGCCATCGTCGACGCCATGTACGTCCCCTTCGTGATGACCGCCTCCTGGCTGGCGCTGCGCGAGAGCCCGCGCCTGGAGCAGCTCGGCGGCGCCGCCCTGGTCATCGCCGCCATCCTCGTCGCCGCCTACCGCCGCAACGGCGCAGGGCGGCCGACGGGCCACCGCCTGTCCGGCTTCCTGTTCGGCGTCGGCGCCATGGCGCTGATGGCGGTGAGCATCGTGCTCATGCGGCCGGTCCTGGACCGCGTGCACGTCTTCTGGGTCACCGAACTGCGCATGCTGTCGGCCCTGCTGGTGCTGCTGGCGATGTTCGCCCTGCAGAAGGGGCGGCGCGGCCTGCTGGCGCCGCTCTGGCGCAAGGGCAGCCGCGGCTATGCCTTCTGGGGCGCCATCCTGGGCAACCTGATCTCCATGACCCTGTGGATCGCCGCCTTCAAGTTCACCACCGTCAACTCGGCGGCCGTCCTCAACCAGACCAACACCGTGCTGGTGGTGGTGCTGGCCGCGATCTTCCTCAAGGACCGCTTCGACCTGCGGCGCGCGCTCGCCACCGCGCTGGCCGTGGCCGGCTCGCTTTTGATCCTCATTGGATAGCTCAAGGGAAGAAATAAGGGAAAACAAGGGGAAGAGAGAGGGAAGAGAAAGTGGGAAAAGCCTTGGCAGAACCTCTTTCCCACTCTGTCTTCCCTCTGTCTTTCCCTCTCTCTTCCCTCTGCCTTCCCTTGAGCGCCGGCCCGGTCTCTGATAAAATCGAGGCATGAGACGCGCGCTCCTGCTCCTCTGCCTGCCGCTCATCCTGTCCCTGCTGCTGCTGCCGCCGCCGGCGGCGGCGCAGGACGAGGCGGTCCTTGCCGCCGCGCGCGAGAGGATGGTCCGCGAGCAGATCCTGGAGCGCGGCATCACCGACGCCCGCATCCTCGGCGCCTTCCGCAAGGTGCCGCGCCACCTGTTCGTGGCGCCGCGCTACCGCGGCCAGGCCTACGGCGACTTCCCCCTGCCCATCGAGGAGGGGCAGACCATCTCCCAGCCCTACATCGTGGCCATCATGACCGCGGTCATCGCGCCCACGGCCAGCAAGAAGGTGCTGGAGATCGGCACCGGCTCGGGCTACCAGGCCGCGGTAATGGCCGAGCTGGCGCGCGAGGTCTACACCATCGAGATCTTCCCCTCGCTGGCCGACGCCTCGCGCCGGCTGCTGCAGGGGATGGGCTACCGCAACATCCGCTTCCGCACCGGCAACGGCTACGTGGGCTGGCCCGAGGCCGCCCCCTTCGACGGCATCATCGTCACCTGCGCGCCGGACCACATCCCGGCGCCGCTGCTGGAGCAGCTGGCCGTGGGCGGACGCCTGGTCATCCCCATCCGCTACTCCGACACGGTGCAGGACCTGCTGCTGGTGGAGAAGCTGCCCGACGGCCGGCTGAAGAAGACCAACCTGATCCCCGTCCTCTTCGTGCCCATGATCCGCGCCAATGCCCGCTGACGTCCTGGCGGGGCTCAACCCCGAGCAGCGGCGGGCGGTGCTGCATTTCGACTCGCCGCTGCTCATCGTCGCCGGCGCCGGCTCGGGCAAGACGCGGGTGATCACCCACAAGATCTCCCACCTGGTGCTGGAGAAGGGGCTGCCGCCGCGCCAGGTGCTGGCCGTGACCTTCACCAACAAGGCGGCCGACGAGATGAAGGTGCGCATCGAGGCCCTCACCGGCATCGCGGCCCGCCTCTTCCCCATCTCCACCTTCCACGCCCTGGGGCTGCGCCTGCTGCGCGAATCGGGCGCCCCCCTGGGCTTCGACGCCCAGTGGCAGGTCATGGACGACGACGAGCAGCGGCGCCTGTTCGAGCGCCTGCTCAAGGAGTCCGCCCCGCACCGGGCGCGCGACGGCGACGCCATCCTGCGCAAGATCGGGCTGGCCAAGATGGGCCTGCATTACCCCAACAACCCCGACTTCCTGCGCCAGAAGGGGTTCGACGAGGAGGAGATCCGCCTCTTCGCCCGCTACCACGCCGCCCAGCAGGAGGGCAAGGCCTGGGACTACGAGGACCTGATCTCCTTCGCCGTCATGCTGCTGCGCGACCACGACGCCGTGCGCGCCAGGTACCAGGAGCGCTTCCGCTACCTCCTGGTCGACGAGTTCCAGGACACCAACCCCAACCAGTACGAGCTGGTCAAGCTGCTCTGCGGCGACCGCCGCAGCATCACCGTGGTCGGCGACGACGACCAGGCCATCTATTCCTGGCGCGGCGCCAGCCCGCGCTTCCTGCTCGAGTTCGAGCGCGACTTCCCCGCCACCCAGGTCATCAAGCTGGAGCAGAACTACCGCTCGACGCCCGAGATCCTCAACTTCGCCAACCTGCTGATCAGCCAGAACGCCGCCCGGCGCAGCAAGCGCATGTGGTCGGACACGCCGAGCAGCCACCCGGTCTTCGTCCTGCGCAGCCGCTCCAAGGAGGAGGAGGCCGAGGAGATCGCCCACCTGGTCGTGCGCCTGCGCGACGCCAATCCCGGCCTGTTCCCGCTGGCCGTCCTCTACCGCATCAACTCGCAGTCGCTGGCCCTGGAGACGGAGTTCCTCAAGCAGCGCATCGCCTTCCGCATCCTCAAGGGGCTGCGCTTCTTCGAGCGCAAGGAGGTGCGCGACGCGCTGGCGCTGCTGCGCCTGGCGCTGAACCCCGACGACGACCTGGCCTTCCTGCGCGTGGTGGAGTTCCTGCCCCTGGGCGTCGGCAGCCGCACGCTGGAGGCGCTGCGCGCCCGCGCCGGCGAGCGCGCCCAGCACCTCTTCCCGGCGCTGGAGGAGCACCTGGGCGACAAGTTCAGCGCCCGGCCCCTCTTCCCGCTGCTGCGCGAGATGAACCGCCGCCGGGACGAGCTGCCGGTCGCCGAAATCCTGGGGCGGCTGCTGCAGGCCTCGGGCTACCTGGAGACGCTGCGCGAGAAGGGCGAGGACGAGCGGCTGCTGAACATCGCCGAGCTGCGCGAGTTCGTCGGCAAGTGGGAGGCGGAGAACCCCGGGGCGCCCTTCTGCGACCTGCTCGACCGCATGACCCTGGAGACGCGCGACAGCCGCGGCGCCGAGAAAACGCAGGTGTTCCTGCTGACCATGCACAACGCCAAGGGGCTGGAGTTCCCCACCGTGGTGGTCAGCGGCGTCAACTCCGCCTACATGCCCTTCTTCATGAGCAAGGAGCGCGAAGCGATCGAGGAGGAGCGGCGGCTGTTCTACGTGGCCAGCACCCGCGCCAGCCGGCTGCTGGTCGTCTCCACCGCCTCCGACCGGCCCTCGTTCTTCCTGCAGCAGATGGGCGGCTCTTCCTACCTGCCCGCCTACTCGTTCCGCGAGATCGTCGACGGCCTCTACCCCGAGGCGCCGCGCCCGGCGGCGGCGCGCGACGACGGCCGCTTCGTCGTCCACCCCATCTTCGGCCGCGGCCGGGTGGTGGAGAAGGTCTCCGAGAGCAAGTACCTCATCCACTTCAGCGACAAGGGCGAGAAGCTGATCGACACGGCGGTGGTCCATGTCGAGTTCGTCTGACAACGGCGGAGCCGACGACGCCCCCGGCTTCATCTCCGTCGCCGGCTGCCGCGAGCACAATCTCAAGTCCATCTCCCTGCGCATCCCCCTGCGGCGCCTGACGCTGGTGTGCGGCGTCTCGGGCAGCGGCAAGTCGACGCTGGCCCGCGACGTCCTCCACCGCGAGGGACAGGGGCGCTTCCTGGAGAGCTTCCCGGCCTACGCCCGCCTTTTCCAGTCGCGGCTGGGGCGCTCGCGCACCGACGCCGTCTCGGACATCCCGCCGGCGCTGGCCCTGGGGCAGGACCTGTCGCTGGGCAATCCCCGCTCGACCATCGCCACCCTGACCGGGCTGCACGGCTCGATGCGCATGCTGTACTCGCGCTTCGCCGCGCCGGGAGCGGCGGGGCGGCTCACCCGCTCGCACCTGTCGTTTAACCACCCGCTGGGCGCCTGCCCGCGTTGCCATGGGCTGGGCCAGGTGCAGGAGATCGACGTGGCGGGGCTGGTCGGGGACGGGAGCCGCACGCTGCGCCAGGGTGCCCTGCGCCTGAGCACGCCCAACGGCTACATCATCTACTCGCAGGTGACCATCGACGTTCTCGACGAGGTGTGCCGGGCCCACGGCTTCTCGGTCGACGTCCCCTGGCGGGAGTTGAGCGACGAGCAGCGGCGCGTGGTCCTCTACGGCAGCGACCGGGTGCGCATCCCCTTCGGCAAGCACCCGCTCTCCTCGCGCCTGCGCTGGACCGGCATCACGCCCAGGCCGCGGGAGCTGGGGACCTACCGCGGCATCGTCCCCATCATGGAGGAGATCCTGCGCCGCGGCCCCAACCCGGGCATCCTGCGCTTCTGCCGCCAGGAGCCGTGCCGGGAATGCGCCGGGCTGCGCCTGGCCGCGGCGGCCCTGGACGCCTCCTACCAGGGGACCCCCCTGCGCCAACTGCTCGCGCTGACCGTCGCCGGCCTGGCGGAGTGGAGCGAGGCCGCGGCGGCGCGCCCCGGCCTGTCGCGGCCGGAGCGGATGCTGCTGGCGGACCTGACCGCGCACGCCCGGCTGCTGCAGGAGCTCAGCCTGGGGCACCTGGCGCTGTCCCGGGCCGTGCCCACCCTCTCGCGCAGCGAGGGGCAGAGGATCCGCGTCGCCGGCCTGCTGCGCGCCCCCATCAGCGGCATGCTGTACGTCCTCGACGAGCCGGGCTCCGGGCTGCACCCGCAGGAGAAGACGCGCCTCTACCGGCGGTTCCGCGAGCTGACCGCGGACGGCAGCACCGTCATCCTGGTCAGCCACGACCGCCAGGCGCTCGCCTTCGCCGACTGGGTGGTGGAGCTGGGCCCGGTCGGCGGCGCCGGGGGCGGGCAGCTGCTGTTCTGCGGCGACGCGGCGCTCTACGCCTCAGGCGACACGCCGACCCTCCGCTCCTGGAAGCGGCCTCCGGAGCCGGCCGCCACGCATCCGGCGTCGGCGCCCTCCCTGCTGGAGATCGGGCCCATCCGCGGGAACGGGCTGGAGATCGACCGGCTGGAGTTCCCTCGCCGCTCCCTCGTCGGCATCTCCGGGCCCTCCGGCTCGGGCAAGAGCACCCTGCTGGCCTGGCTCGAGGCGAACGGCCCCTCCGCCGTCCGCGGGGCCAAGGGGTTCCGCCGCGTCGTCAGCGTCGATGCGCAGCCCCTGGGCCGGAACAGCCGCAGCAACCCGGCCACCTACACCAAGCTGTTCGACGACATCCGCAGGCTGTTCGCGGCCCAGCCGCGCGCCGGGGAGCTCGGGCTCAACGCCTCGGCCTTCTCCTTCAACAGCGACCGGGGGTGCTGCCCCGCCTGCCTGGGCGCCGGCGAGATCGAGATCACCATGCACTATCTGCAGTCGCTGGCCCAGCCCTGCCCGCAATGCCAGGGCCGGCGCTACCAGGACCGCGTCCTGGAGGTCCGCTGCCAGGGACTGGCCATCGACGAGGTTCTGGCCCTGACCGTCGACCAGGCCGGGGAGCTGTTCGCCGGGGAGGAAAAGATCGCCGCGCGGCTGCGCGTCCTCTCCGGGCTGGGGCTGGGCTACCTCACCCTGGGGCAGCCCTCGTCGACCCTCTCCGGCGGCGAGGCGCAGCGGGTCAGGCTGGCCTCCTTCATCCAGGAGGGGCGCGCCGACGGGGCCCTCTACCTTCTCGACGAGCCCTGCATGGGGCTGCACGACCTGGACATCGCCTGCCTGGCGGGGGCGCTCAAGGAGCTGCGTGACCAGGGGGCCCTGCTGCTGGTCGCCGAGAACAACCCGCGCTTCCTCTCCCTCTGCGACTGGCTGATCGAGCTCCCTCCCGCCGGGAGCGCGGCGCCGCCTCTGGCCGGCGACGCCGCCGCGGTCCGTTCCCGGCCGGGGTCGACGATCGCCGCCATGATCCGCGGCGATCTCATCCCCGCCGAGGCGGCGGGGACCGCGCCCGGCAACGGCGACCGGCCCGGCGCCGGCCCGCCGGCGCCGCGGGAGATCCGCCTGCTGGGCGTGCGCACCCACAACCTGAAGGACGTCTCCGTCGCCATCCCCGAGAACCGCTTCACCGTGATCAGCGGGCCGTCGGGCGCGGGCAAGAGCTCGCTGGCCCTGGAGACGCTCTACAAGGCCTGCCTGCGGCGCTATGCCGAGCACCTTTCGCCGTACCTGCGCGACCGGCTGGCGCCGTCCGGCGAGGGGGAGTGCGACGCCATCGCGCCGTTCAAGCCGGCGGTGGCGCTGGCGGCCCGCTACCTGGAGGCGACGCCGCGCTCGACCGTCGGCACCCTGTCGGGCGCCAACGACCTGCTGCGCGTGCTGTTCTCCCGCGCCGGCGAGGGCGAGCCGCCGCCGGGCAGCTCCGGCCTGCACGCCTCGCACTTCTCCTTCAACCACCAGGACGGCGCCTGCCCGTCCTGCGGCGGCCTGGGGACCGTCCTGCAGGCCGACGCCACCCGCTGGCTGGTCCGGCCGGAGCGCGCCATCCTGGACAACGCCTTCTCCGACGACAAGGCCTGCCGATTCTTCCTGGATCCCGACGGCCGCCACATGGCCGTCCTGCAGGGCGCCGCCCGGGAGCTCGCCGTCGACATCCGGCCGGCCTGGCGCGACCTGGCCCCCGAGGCGCGGCGGCTGATCCTCGACGGCGCCGAAGGGCAGTTCGCCGTCGTGTGGAGCTTCCGCCGCGGTTCGCGCCGCGGCGAGCACCGCTTCACCTCCCCCTGGATCGGCCTGAACCGCCTGGTGCTCCAGGACCACCGGCGCCGCCTGGGGCACCGCCTGCAGGCCGGGCGCTACGATGCCGTGATCGGGCGCGCGGAGTGCCCCGCCTGCGGCGTCCTGCGCCTGCGCGAGTCCGCCCTGCGCTGCCGCCTCGGCGCGGCCACCCTGGGGGAAGTGCTCGCCGCCCCCCTCGCTAGCCTGCAGGGGATGTTCCGCCATGACGGCGAGGCGCTCTTCCCGGGAGGCGCCCTTCCCCGCCAGCGGCTGGTCTGCCATGAGGTCATGCCGGCGCTGGACCGCCAGCTGCAGACCCTGCTGCGCCTTGGCCTCGGCTACTTGACCCTGGCCCGCGGCGCCGAGACGCTGTCCAGCGGCGAGCACCAGCGCCTGCGACTCTCCTCGCTGCTGGCCAACCGCCTGAACTTCACCCTGTTCGTGCTGGACGAGATCAGCCGCGGCCTGCATCCCCTCGACGTCGCCAACCTGGTCTCCATCCTGCGCGGCCTCTTGCGCGGCGGCAACACCATCGTGGCCGTCGACCACCATCCCCTGGTCGCGGCGCATGCCGACTGGACGCTCCGCCTGGGACCGGGCGGGGGCCGGCGGGGCGGCGAGGTGACCTTCATGGGCCGCGTACCGGCCGCAACGGCCGCCGGGGTGGAGATGCGGGCGGACCCCGGCGCAAACGATGCCGGTGGCGTCATCACCGTCTCCTCGGCCCGCATCCACAACCTCGACGGGATCGACCTTGCCATACCGGCCCGAGGGCTGACGGTCCTCAGCGGCGTATCCGGCAGCGGCAAGTCCACCCTGCTGCACCGCGTGATCCATGAGAGCGCCCTGGCCGGGCGCCCGGTCCACTGCGCCGCGCTGGAGGGCCTGGAGCGCTTCGCGCAGGTCCTGTCATTCACGCCGCTCAACCCCGGGCGCTGCGGCAGCGAGAAGGTGATCGACTTCCTGGGAGCGGCGCCGGCCGTCTTCAAGGCCTTCGCGCAGGAAACCGAGCCGTCCGCACGGCGGCGCCTGGCGCAAGTGCTGGCCGCTCCCGACGCCGCCGCGGCATGCCCCCATTGCCAGGGCGCCGGGGAATGGACGACCGAGCTCGACTACATGGGCTCCTTCACCGAAAGCTGCCCCCACTGCCTGGGCAGCGGCCTCGCCCACGAGCTGGCCGGGCTGCGCCTGCGGGGAATGAAGCTGGCGGAAGCCCTCGCCGCAGACATCGATGCCCTGCCCGAGGATGTCGTCGCCGCCTGCGGCCTGTCGCGCGCGGCCCGCGGCCTGGCCGAGCTCTCCCTTGGCTACCTGGGCCTGGGCCGGCGCCTGCGCACCCTGTCCACGGGCGAGCTGCAGCGCCTGCGCCTGGCCCGGCTGCTCCTGGACCTGGGTGCGGCGCCCTGCCTGCTGCTGCTGGACGAGCCCGACAGCGGCCTCGATCCCGACGAGTGCCGGCAGCTGACCGCCGCCGTCTGCCAGCGCCTGGCGGGCGGCCACGCGGCAGTCGTCATCAGCCACCAGCCGCTGACGATGGGCCAGGCCGACCACATCGTCGACCTCGGGCCCGGCGCCGGCGCCGACGGCGGCAGGGTGGTGGCCAGCGGCACGCCCCGGCAGCTGGTGGCGGGCGACTGGCCCCTGTCCAGGACCGCAGCATATTTAAAGCAGATGCTTAAAAATAGCGGAGAACATTAAGGCCTCAGGGAAAGCAGAGGGAAGGCAGAGGGAAGAACGAGGGAAGAGAGAGTGGGAAAAGCCCTATCTAGGTGTTCGCGTTAGTGTTTTTGTTAGCAACGGCAATAGAACGAAGCTGAGTAAGGAGAAAATGGGGAAAGCCCTCGAACCTCTTTCCCACTCTGTTTTCCCTCTGCCTTTCCCTCTGTCTTCCCTCTCGCTTCCCTGAGTTCGTCATTCCCCTCTTCCCTACGCCGTACGCCGTCCGCCGTCCGCCGTACGCCAAGTTCAAAACAGGTCAGGGAATCACGTAAAGCAATATGGCGAAATAATGGCACACGCTGCCGGCCAGGACGAACAGGTGCCAGATGCCGTGGTGGTAGGGCAGCTTTTTCCACAGGTAGAAGACGGCGCCGAGGGTATAGGACAGGCCGCCGGCCAGCAGCCAGAGCAGCCCGCCCAGGGGGACGCGCTGCAGCAGCGGCCGGGTGGCGACCACCACCAGCCAGCCCATGCCCAGGTAGATCAAGGTCTGCGCCAGGCGGAAGCGGTCGACGAAGAAGACCTGGAAGGCGATGCCGGCCAGGGCCAGCCCCCAGACAACGCCGAACAGGCTCCAGCCCCAGCCGCCGCGCAGGCTGACCAGCAGGAACGGCGTGTAGGTGCCGGCGATGAGCAGGTAGATGGAGGAGTGGTCGATGACGCGGAAGACGTGCTTGACGCGCGGCCCGCGGAAGGAGTGGTAGAGGGTGGAGCTGGTGAACAGCAGCACCAGAGTGGCGCCGTAGATGGCGCAGCTGACCACGTGCCAGGCGTCGCCGCGCAGGGCGGCGAGCGCCACCAGCACCGCCAGCCCGGCCGCGCCCAGCACCGCCCCGGCGCCGTGGGTCACGGCGTTGATCGTCTCTTCTTTCATCGTCGGTTCTCTCGCGTGCGGGTAGTATATATGAAACGGGGCATCGGTTGAAGCCGGGGAGGGCTGTCCCCACGATGTGAACTCGGCGTACGGCATACGGCTGACGGCGGACGGGAAAGCCTTCGCCGGACACTGCCCGATCTCATGCAAGCATATTGCCATAACTTGATTTCCGTTCGCCGTATGCCGTACACCGTCCGCCATCCCTCCGCAGCCCCTTTTTCCCTATTGACTTCGCCGATCGCCGCGATTATAACCGGGAGTGGAATGAAGAAGAAGATCCTGCTGATCCACACCGGCGGCACCATCGGCATGACCCGCGACAGCGAGAGCGGCGTGCTGCGCCCCGACCGCTTCTACGCCAGCCTGCTGCAGGTCATCCCCGAGCTGTCGGCCATCGCCGACGTCCAGGTGGAGATCCCCTTCGTCTTCGACAGCGCTGAGCTCAACTTCCACCACTGGCAGCAGCTGGCCGCCATCATCCAGTCGCGCATCGGCGCAGTGGACGGCGTCGTCATCACCCACGGCACCGACACGCTGGCCTACACCGCCTCGGCCCTCTCCTACATGCTGCACAACGTCCCCGTCCCGGTCATCCTCACCGGCGCGCAGCGGCCGCTGGGCGAGCTGCGCAGCGACGCGCGCAACAACCTGGTCAACGCCGTGGAGCTGGCCTGCGCCGACATCCCCGAGGTCTGCATCTTCTTCGACTACAAGCTGATGCGCGGCAACCGCACCAGCAAGAACCACATCAATTTCTTCGACGCCTTCGTCTCGCCCAACTACCCGCTGCTGGCCGAAGTGGGCATCAACATCGAGGTCTACCGCGCCAACCTGCTGCGCCCGGGCGGCCATTTCCACGTCTTCGACCGCTTCTCGCCGGCGCTGGCGGTGCTGAAGCTCTTCCCCGGCTGCGCCGCCGACTACTTCCAGCCCGGGGCCGAGATGCGCGCGGTGCTCATCGTGGCCTACGGCGCCGGCACCGTCCCCATGCAGACCGGCAACCTGCTGGCGCGCGTGGAGCGCTGGCTGGCCGAGGGCAAGCTGGTGGTGCTGGACAGCGAGGCGCACGGCGGCCGCATCGAGCCGCAGCTCTACGAGTCGGGGGCACGGCTGCTGGAGATGGGCGTGATCTCGGCCGGCGACATGACCTTCGAGGCGGCGGCGACGAAGCTGATGTTCCTGCTGGGCCAGTACGACCGCCCCGAGCTGATCCGCGGCAACTTCCAGAAGTCGCTGGCCGGCGAGCTGAGCGAACTGCCATGAGCGGGGGAGGAGGAGCATGAGCCCGACCCATACCCTGTGGGAGAACGTGTTCAAGGCCAAGCGGGAGAACAACGGCGACATCCTGCCGCTGCTGGCCCAGATCCCGCTCTTCGCCAGGCTGCGCCGCAGCGAGCTGCGCGACATCGAGCGCCTGGTGCACCGCCGCCTCTTCGCTGACGGCGAGGTGATCTTCTGGGAGGGCGAGCCCGGCGTGGGCATGTACATCGTGCAGCAGGGCGAGGTGGGCATCTACAAGGAGTACGGCAAGCACGGCCAGAAGGAGCTGGCGCGCCTGCGCCCGGGCGACTTCTTCGGCGAGATGGCGCTGCTCGAGGACGACTGCCGCTCGGCCACCGCCGTGGCGCGCGGCGAGACGCGGCTGTTCGGGGTGATCCACCCCGACCTGTTCCACCTCTTCCGGCGCAAGCCGCAGCTGGGGGTTAAGCTGCTCTCCGCCCTGACCGACGTGCTGGCCCGCCGCCTGCGGCTGACCAACCAGGAGCTGCAGCGCCTGGCCCAGGACACGCTGACGGTGGAGACCGAGGGGGAGCGCACGCCATGAACCCCCACGAGGAGCGGCGCGGCGTCGTCATCCACTTCGACCGCCATCTCCTGCGCTTCCTGCTGAAGCTCGCCCTGGCGATGCTGGGGCTGCTGGCGCTGGCCTGGGTCCTGTCCTACAGCGACATGGTGCTGACGCCGCTGATCCTCTCCTTCATCCTGGCCATCCTGCTCAACCCGCTGGTGGTGGCCATCGAGCGCCGCGGCCTGGGGCGGACGGCCGCGGTGGTGCTGGTCATGGCCGCCCTGGGCATGGCGCTGGCCCTGCTGCTCTCGGCGCTGGCCCCGGTCATCGCCCGCGAGCTCCGGCCGCTCAGCGAGCTGGCGCAGCGGGAAACGCCGGCCACGCTGCTGGAGAAGTTCAGGGTCCTGCTGCGCGAGAACGTGCCCTGGCTGAAGAACCCCGGCATCGTCGCCCAGGTCGTCAAGCTGGCCGAAAACTTCATCAACTCGCTCTTCCAGCGCAGCGTCTCCCTCCTGCCCGGCCTTTTCCCGGTGGTCATCGCCCTGGTGCTGATGCCATTCATGACCTTCTTCCTGCTCAAGGACGGCCGGCGGATCAAGAAGTCCTTCATCGCCCTGCTCCCCAACCGCTACTTCGAGATGGCTGTCGGCATGCTGCACAAGATCGACCGCCAGGTGGGCAACTACATCCGCGGCCAGCTGCTCGTCTCACTGTGCATCGGCACCCTCGCGGCCACGGCGCTGGCCATCCTGCGCGTCCCCTATTTCCTGTTCATCGGCGTCGTGGCCGGCCTGGCCAACATGATTCCCTACTTCGGTCCCATCGTCGGCGGCATACCGGCGGTGATCCTCAACGTCGTCGCCAAGGGGCGACTGAGCGCTGCCCTGCCGGTCATCGCCGCCTTCCTGCTCATCCGCCTCATCGACGACACGCTGCTGTCGCCCAACATCCTCGGCCACAGCCTGAACATCCATCCCCTGCTGGTCATCCTGGTCATCTTCACCGGCGGCGAGATGTTCGGCGTCATGGGGCTGCTGCTGTGCATCCCGGTGACCGGCATCATCAAGGTGGTCATCCAGGAGCTGGCCAGGGGCTGCCGCCAGTACCGCGCCCTGCGCGGCGACGGCTGAGCCGCCGGCGCCCCCCCTTCCCACCGCCCCGTGAAAATGGCATAATGCGGCCCATGGAACAAGGCGCGGCACGCAGCCGCTCGATGCTCAAGCGCTATGCCTGGCTGTCCATCGCCGCCGCCGTGGCGACGATCGGGCTGAAGCTGGCCGCCTGGCTGTTCACCGGCTCGGTGGGCCTGCTGTCCGACGCGCTGGAATCCCTCGTCAACCTCGTGGGCGGGATCGTCGCCCTGGCCATGCTCGAGGTGGCGTCCCGGCCCGCCGACGAGGACCACGCCTTCGGGCACGGCAAGGCCGAGTACTTCTCCAGCGGCATCGAGGGGACGCTGATCCTCATCGCCGCCGTCACCATCATCCTCGCCGCCGGGCGCCGCCTGCTGCACCCCCGTGCCCTGGAGCAGCTCGGCGTCGGCCTGGCGATCTCGGTGCTCGCCTCGCTGGTCAACCTGGCGGCGGCGCGGATCATCCTGGGCGCCGGCAAGAAGCACGACTCGATCACCCTGCGCGCCAACGCCCACCACCTGCTGACCGACGTCTGGACCTCCGTCGGCGTCCTCGCCGGGGTGGGCCTGGTGGCGGTCAGCGACTGGCATTGGCTCGACCCGCTGGTCGCCATGGCGGTGGCGGCCAACATCATCCGCACCGGCGTGCGCATCGTGCGGGCGTCGGTCCAGGGGCTGATGGACAGCGCGCTGCCGGCCGGCGAGCGGCTCGCCATCGAGCGGCTGCTCGAGCCGCACAAGCAGGACGGGGTGCAGTTCCACGCCCTGCTCACCCGGCGCGCGGGCGCGGAGCGCTTCATCTCCATGCATGTCCTGGTGCCCGGCCGCTGGACCGTCCACCGCGGCCACCAGCTGGTCGAACGCATCGAGAGCGACATCCGCGGCGCCCTGGGGAACGCCACGATCGTCACCCATCTCGAGTCCCGGGAAGATCCCGCCTCCTGGGACGGCTGAAACGGCTTACCCGGGATTTTTCCCCTCAAGAAATAGGTCGAATTCGCTTAGTCCCTCGGCAAAATCGGCCCTGCCGAAGCCGATGCGGAAATGCGCCGGGCCGGCCTGGAAAAGGCGGCCGGGCGCCAGCAGCACCCCCTGCTCCCGGAGCAGGCGGGAGCAGAAGTCATCGCTGGCCGCGGCGGAGCGCAGCGCCGGGAAGGCGACCGGGCCGGCCTTGGGGCGCACCCAGGAGAAGCGGTCGGAATGCCGCGCCAGGAAGCGGTCGAGGAGCCCGAGATTGGCGCGGACGGTCCCCAGGCAGCGCCCCAGGACCGCTTCGCGCCGGCGCAGCGCCACCCCGGCCAGGAACTCGCTGGGCGCGGCGGCGCAGATGGTGGTGTAGTCCTTCATGGCGGCCATGGCGCGCAGGATGCCCCGGTCGCGGCAGGCCACCCAGCCCAGGCGCAGCCCGGCCAGGCCGAACGCCTTGGACATCACCCCCAGCGAGATCCCTTTCTCGTACAGCTCGCAGGCGGCCGGCAGCCGGTCGGCGGGATCGTATTCCAGGAAGCGGTACACCTCGTCGGAGAAAAGGATCAGCCCCAGGGAACGCGCCGCCTCGACGAGCGCGGAGAACTCCCGCCGGACGGGCAGGTAGCCGGTCGGGTTGTGGGGAAAATTGACGGCCACGGCGCGGGTGCCGGCGCCGGCCAGGGCGGCGAGGTCGCCGGGATCGAGGGCCCAGCCGCGCTCGGCGACGGCCGGCCAGCGGGTCACCCGGCAGCCGGCGGCCGCGGCGACGGAGGCCAGGGACTGGTAGCAGGGGGCGTGGACGACGACGCCGTCGCCGGCGGCCAGGACGGCGTTCATGAAGACGAAGATCGCCTCCTCGGCGCCGGAGAAGACCAGCACGTCGTCGGCGCCGATCCCTTCGTACAGGGACGCGATGTCCCGCCGCAGCCCGGGGCCACCGGCGGTCTCAGTGTAGCCCAGGCGCAGCTCCGAGAACCTCTCCTCGGCGCCGGGCTCCAGCGCCAGCAGCTCGCCCAGGGAAAGGGTCTCGCAATCCGAGGCGCACAACAGGCGGCGGGCGCTGAACTCGTGCTCGGCGAAAAAGCGCTCGAGAAGGAACGGCTCGACCTTCATGGCCGCCAGTTTAGGTTGCCGCGACATCCCTGTCAAGGAGAGAGGTTGCCAAGCAAGACAAGTGTTCGTGTTAGTGATAGTGTTAGGAACCGCAATAGAATCTCTTGCAACCAAGCAAGGGGGGACTTCGCTTCCGCCTATAGATGACCTATCTTTCGATCACGATAGTTTTAAAGTCATCCGCCACAAGTTGGCAACAAGAATCCGGTTTCTGTGATCTTAATAACCTTTAAAAATCGATCGAGTGCTCTTTACTAACACTAACACTATCACTATCACTTTCTGCCGTCCCCGTCCGGTGACAGCGCCGAGGCCACGATGCCCTGCACGCGCTCGGCGAGGGCGGCCTTGTCGCGGCCCTCGTCGGCGGCCAGCGGCGGATGCACGGACAGGCGGACGAAACCCGGGCCGATGCGGCCGCGGTTCCCCTCCAGCAGCCGCCAGGAGCCGTCGACGGTCAGCGGCACGACGGCCGCGCCCGAGCGCGTGGCCAGCTTGAAGCTGCCCTCCTTGAAACGGCCCAGCGCCCCCGACTTGCTGCGCGTCCCCTCGGGGAAGATCACCAGCGTGCGGCCGGCGCGCAGGGCGTCGATGCCGCGGGCGATGGCCCCGGCCGACTGGCGCAGGTCGCCGCGGTCGATGACGATGCAGCCCAGCCGCCGCATCCAGCTGGAGACGATGGGCAGGCGGAAGTTCTCCTTCTTGGAGACGAAGCCCTTGATGCCGGGAAGATAGCCGATCAACAGCGGGATGTCGAAGGCCCCCTGGTGGTTGGCGACCAGCAGGACGCCGCCCGCGCGCGGCAGGTTCTCCAGCCCGGCCACCTCGACGCGGCCGCCGGCGGCGGCGATCATCTGCCGCGCCCAGGCGCGGGTGACCCGCTCCAGCAGCGCCGCCTGCGCCCGGCGCCGGCCCAGCAGGCCGAGGAGGAAATGGGCCAGCAGGAAGGGCGTCGAGGCCAGCTGGAAGAGCCAGAAATAGGCGAACCAGAGCACGGTGCGGATCATGGGAGGCCATCATAGCCCATGCCGCCGCGCGATGCAAGCGGT
>DAHVOV010000121.1 GCA_027318645.1 Candidatus Aminicenantota bacterium | reverse complement strand
TGCGTGGTCGTGATCCTGCCGCCGCTCCGCTCGCGCGTCGTGTCGGTCTCGGCCAGGACGTACTCCTGGGCGAGCGTTTTTTCAGCGGCGAACGTCCCGCCGCAGCGATCGCACCGGCTCTCCGCCATGGTCCAGCCTCCTGGGGAACGGAATCCCGGGGAATCCTATTCGATCGGCGCCGCGAATGCAACCCCCCGCCCCGGCAGGGCGCCGGGGGAAGGGAATGCCCGTTGCATGTGATTGGCATGCGGCCGGCAACATGATATCATCCCAGCGCCACGCCGCCATCAATGCAGGAGGTGCTCTTGCCGACGCCGAGACGACCCCGCCGGACGCTGCGCGCCCCGGCCTGCAATGCCTCGCCGATGAAGAAGGCGGCCGCTCCGGCGCCGGCGGCCGGCGATCACTTCCGCGCCCTGGTGGAGAACTCGGCGCTTGGCATCTACCGGACCACCCCCGACGGCCGAATCCTGCTGGCCAACCCCGCACTGGTGCGCATGCTCGGCTACTCCTCGTTCGCCGAGCTCGCCTCCCGCAACCTCGGGCGGGACGGCTTCGAGCCCGGCCATCCGCGCGCGCGCTTCCTGGAGGAGATCGGGCGCGACGGCCGCGTCCAGGGCTTTGAGTCGGCGTGGACGCGGCGGGACGGCTCCATCGTCTTCCTGCGCGAGAGCGCCACGGCCATCCGCGGCGCGGACGGATCGGTGCGCTACTATGACGGGACGGTGGAGGACATCAGCGAGCGCAAGCAGGCGGAGGCGCAGCGGGAAATGGCGCTGGAGGCGCTGCGGCAGAGCGAGGAGCGGCTGCAGCTGGTCCTGGCCACCCTGCCCATCGCCATCTTCACCTCGCCGGTGGATCCCGGCGTCGACGCCGACTGGGTCAGCGGCGACGTGGAGAAGGTCACCGGCTACACCCCGGCGGAATACCTGGGCGAGCCGGATTTCTGGAGGAAACGCCTGCACGCCGACGACCGCGAGCGGGTGCTGGACGCCTACCGCGACCCCGCCCCCGCTGCGGAGATCGTCCTGGAGTACCGCTGGCTGTGCCGGGACGGGACCTACCGCTGGTTCCACGACCATACCATCCGCAAGGCCACCCCGCAGGGGGGACGCTACGTCGGCATCATCCTCGACATCAGCGAGCGCAAGCAGGCCGAGGAGGAGAACCGCGCCCTGCAGAAGCGCCTGCAATGGGCGGAAAAAATGGAGGCCATCGGCACGCTGGCCGGGGGCATCGCCCACGATTTCAACAACCTGCTGGCGGCGATCCAGGGCCACGTCGCCCTGGCCGGCATGGGCCTCGACGCGAACGCCGCCGCCCAGGAGCGCCTGCGGCGGATCGAGGCCCAGGTGCAGAGCGGCGCGCAGCTGACCAGCCAGCTCCTGGCCTTCGCCCGCGGCGGGCGCTACGAGCTGAAGGCCACCGACCTGGACGAGGTCATCGCCCGCACCGCCGACCTGTTCGGGAGGACGCGCAAGGAGATCGTCATCCACCTCCGGCCCGGCCGCGGCGTGTGGAGCGTGGAGGTGGACCGGGGGCAGATGGAGCAGGTGTTCCTGAACCTGTTCGTGAACGCCTGGCAGGCCATGCCCGAGGGCGGCGACATCTACGTGACGACGGAGAACGTCGTGCTCCGCGAGCCGGCGGAATTGCCGTTCTCGGTTAAGCCGGGGCGCTACGTGAAGACATCCGTCACCGACACCGGCACCGGCATGGACGAGCCGACCCGGCGGCGCGTCTTCGAGCCCTTCTTCACCACCAAGGAGATGGGCCGCGGGACCGGGCTGGGGCTGGCGTCGGTCTACGGCATCGTCAAGGGCCACCGGGGCATGATCAACGTCTACAGCGAGCCCGGGCGTGGGGCGACCTTCACCGTCTACCTGCCCGCCTCGGACAAGGCCGTGGTGAAGGAGCCCCCGGCGCAAGCCCGCATTGTGCGGGGCACGGAGACACTGCTGCTGGTGGAGGACGAGGACGCGCTGCGCGAGCTGAACCGCGAGCTGCTGGAGTCCCTGGGCTACGCCGTCCTCGCGGCTGCGAGCGGCCGCGAGGCGGTCGCTCTCTTCGAGGAAAAGCTAGGCACGATCGACCTGGTCGTCCTCGACATGGTGATGCCCGGGATGTCCGGCTCGCGCATCTTCGACCGCCTGCGCGCGATCGATCCGCGGGTCAAGGTCCTGCTGTCCAGCGGCTACAGCCTGAATGGCGAGGCGCAGCTCATCATGGACCGCGGCTGCGACGGCTTCCTGCAGAAGCCGTTCGCCGTCGAGCAGTTGGCCCGGAAGATCCGCGAAATCCTGGATGCGCGCCCGCGGCCGCCCGGGACCGGGTCCTGAGACGTCCGCCGTTTTTTGAAGACGGAGCTTTCGTTTTTGCTTTTTTCGCTTTGTGAAATCCTCGCAATTCAGCCCTTTGTCCCGAAAAAGGGATCGTAGATCTAAGCAAAGCCGGTGAGATATTGAAAATCGCGGGCGTATATACAATCGATCGGACTGCATATCATGGCGACGGGGAGGGGACGATGAAAAAAAAGATCCTGGGTATGTGCGCGCTGGCCGTGCTGGTCGCGGCGGGGCTGCTGCTGTCGGCGACGGCCAGGCCGGCCGCGGCCGTCGAGGGCTGGTGCTGCCTGAACGGCGAGGTGTTTTCCGCCACGCCAGAGCAGTGCAAGGAGAAGGGCGGAGCCTGGTTCGCCACGAAGGAGGAGGCGGAAAAGTATTGCCAGATGCCGCCTCCCGGCTGGTGCTGCAAGGACGGGGTGGTGTTCGCCGCCACGCCCGAGCAGTGCAAGGAAAAGAGGGGCGTCTGGTTCATGACCCAGGCCGAGGCGGAGCGCTACTGCAAGGAGCATGCTCCGACCGGCTGGTGCTGCAAGGACGGAGTGGTGTTTATCGCTACGCCTGCGCAGTGCAAGGAGAAAGGCGGCATGTGGTTCGCCACCCAGGCCGAGGCGGAGAAGTATTGCCAAATACCCCCTCCCGGCTGGTGCTGCCTGGACGGGGTGGTGTTTGCCGCATCTCCTGAGCAGTGCAAGGAGAAGGGCGGCATGTGGTTCGCCACCCAGGCCGAGGCGGAGAAGTATTGCCAAATACCCCTTCCCGGCTGGTGCTGCAAGGATGGAGTGGTGTTTGTCGCTACGCCTGCGCAGTGCAAGGAGAAGGGCGGTATGTGGTTTTCCACCC
>DAHVOV010000114.1 GCA_027318645.1 Candidatus Aminicenantota bacterium | reverse complement strand
ATCGCCTGGGCATGCTGGTCATGGATGAGGCCTTTGACTGCTGGCGGACAGGAAAAAAGGAGCACGATTACCATCAGCTGTTCGACGACTGGCATGAAGCGGACCTGCGCAGCCTGGTGCGCGGCGACCGGCTGGAGATCGACGCCCGCGTCGACCCGCGCCGGCCGAGCCGCAACTTCTTCCCGAGCTCCTACGAGTCCTTCCTGCTCAGCGAGGGGATCGAGCAGGCCGCCTTCTGCAAGTCGGCGCGCCTGGTCCGGGTGACGGGGCAGGGGAATGTCTTCTGGCGCTTCGTCGGCGCCTGGCGCAACCGCGTGCGCCGCGCCATCGAGAAGCGCTACCTGGGCACGGACGGGGCGCTGCGGCCGCAGGGGGTGTTCCTGGAGGCCACGCTGCTGGGCGACCGCGGCCGGCTCGAGAACGGCGAGCAGGAGGCGCTGATCGGCAGCGGCGTCTTCCACCTGCTGGCCATCTCGGGCGGCAACATCGCCATGCTGGCCCTGGTCGCGCTCTTCCTGCTCCGCCGGCTGCGCCTGGGGCTCAAGGCGCGCACCGCCGCCGCCGCCTTGCTGCTGCTCCTGTACCTGGCGCTCTCGGGCTTCGACGTCTCCGCCGAGAGGGCGGTGCTGATGGCGCTGCTGGTCTTCGCCGGCCGCGTCTGGTTCATGGACGTCGAGCCGGCCAATATCCTCTCCTTCTGCGGCCTGCTGCTGCTGGCCGCCGGCCCGGCGCAGTTCCTCGACCCCGGCTTCGTCCTGACCTTCGCCCTGACCGCGGCCATCCTGGCCGGCCGGCCGCTCTTCCTGCCCCGGCTGCGCTCCCTGCCGCGCTGGGCCGCGGAGGTGATCGCGGCCAATTTCTCCGCCGGGATCATGGCCCTGCCGCTTTCGCTCTACTTTTTCCAGCGCTACGCCTTTTCCGGCCTGTTCAGCGGCCTGCTGCTGGCGCCGCTGGCCGCCGGCATCACGGTCTGCGGCGTGCTGCTGCTGCCGCTCTCCTGGCTGCCCGCGGCGGCCTCGGCGGCGCTGCTGCCGGCCGGCGTCATGCTCGACCTCTTCTTCGCCGCCAGCGGCTGGATCAGCCGCCACGCCGGGCTGAACATATTCCGCCCGTCGCCTCCCCTCTGGCTGGTCGTGCTGGCCGGCGCGGCCTTCTACGCCGTCGGCCGCGAGCGGCTCAGGCCCGTCGTTCGCGTCGCGGCGGCGGCGCTGCTGGCCGGTCTGCTGCTCTTCGTCTCCCTGCCGCCGCGGCGCTACCGGCCGCGCGGGCTGGAGCTGTACTTCCTCGACGTCGGCCACGGCGATTCCATCGTGGCCGTGTTCGCCGACGGCGACGCCCTGCTGGTCGACGGCGGCGGCTCGAGCTTTTCCGAGTTCCAGGTCGGCCGGCGGCTGGTCCTGCCCTTCCTGCTGCAGAAGCGCATCCGCGTCCGCTGGGCCGCCGCCAGCCACTTCCATCCCGACCACGCCGAGGGGCTGGCCGAGCTGCTCCCCGTGCTCGAGCCGGAGGAGCTCTGGGTGGCATCCTCGGCGACCGACGATCCCCAGTACAAAGGGCTGCTCGCGGCAAAGCCGAAGAAGACCCGGCTGGTCAGGGTCTGCCGCGGGTTTTCCCGCCCGGCGGGCGGTGCCACGATCGACTGCCTGGCGCCGCCGGCGTTCATCGAGTCGGAGACGGCGGCCAACGCCCATTCCATGGTCCTGCGTGTGTTCGACGGCCGCTCATCATTCCTGCTGGCCGGGGACATCGAGAAGGAGGGCGAGGCGGAGATGGCCGCGGCGTATGGCCCCGGCCTCGCATCCCTGATGCTGAAGGTCCCGCACCACGGCTCGCGCACCTCATCGTCGGCCCTTTTGCTCGCTGCGGCGGCGCCGCGCCTGGCGGTGATCTCTTCCCAGGCGTTCAGCTCCTACGGCTTCCCCCACCGCGAGGTGATCATGCGCCTCATGGCGCGGAACATCCGCTGGCTCAGTACGGCGCAGAGGGGAGGCATTTGCGTTTCATCGACGGAACAAGGGCTGAAGATCCAAGTGTCTAAGTGATAGAACTTGGTATACGGCGTACGGCGTACGGTTGACGGCAAGGCAACAACGTCCAGAAGTTCAGGGAAGACAAAGGGAAGAAGGAGGAAAGACAGAGGGAAGAGAGAGTGGGAAAAGCCCTATCGGATACCATTCTCACTTTGTTTTAACCTAATGTTTATTTGCTTTTAGGTTTACGAAAAAACACTGGAATTCCTTCTCTTACTTTTTCCTTTTACCTTTTTATTTTCCCTATTTCCCACTCTGCCTTTCCCTCATTCTTTCCTCTCTCTTCCCTTGAGAGTTAAATTTCCTTCTGGCCGTACGCCAAGTTCGGGCTAGCGCTTGAGCGACCAGACCGGGAAATCGAGGCTGACGCAGAGGCCATGGAAGCTGTACGCCCCGTTGAAGTTCGAGAACGCGGTCAGCGCGATCACGCCGTGCTTGAGCCGCGCTTCGCATGGAAGCGACGCGAACTTTCTGCTATGAGCCGAGACGATGCCGAGACCGAGGCCGACATTGAAACGGGTGCGGCCGTTGCCCATGGGGAGCGATGCGCCGGCCAGCAGCGACAATTCCTTCGGGTTGGGTCTCGAGTTGCATTCCTGCGCCACCCAGCTCAATCTGGACGCGGCGTACATGCAGCGGCTGCGGAATTCCAGGCGCCATTGCAGGGCGGCGATCTCGGAGCCGGACCCGGTGACGAAGCCCTTGCCGGCGGCGAACCCGAAGGTGAGCTCCTGCAGCCGCTCGCTCCGCTCTCCCGCCGCCGGGAGCTGCGCCGCGATGGCCAGCATCGCGGCCAGGAATATTGACTTGCCTCTCATTCTGTCCTCCTGCCTTCCAAGCTCTCCATGGAACCCCCCAGTCCCGTGTTCGCGCTACCCGGAGCGCGAAAAAGGAGGGGAGATGCGGCCTTGACTATCCCTGCCTCCCTGCCTACAATCAGCGCATGACGAGAAGAAGAATTCCCGCGCTGTCGCTGCTCCTGCTGCTGATCGCGCCGGCCCTGCTCCATGCCGCCGACAAGGCCTACGTGGTCTCCGAGCTGAAGCCCATGGGCAAGGGCGTCCAGCTGGTGCTGCGCGACCTGGAGAACGAGGGCAAGCTCTTCCAGCTGGTCGTCTACGAGCAGGACAAGCTGATCGACCTGGCCGAGGGCCGCGAGGTGCCGGGGACCGGCATCCGCCAGGGCGACATCCTGTTCCTCGGCGCGGGCAAGCAGATGTTCATCGCCCCGGGCCGGACCGTGCACCCCAAGCTCGCCGCCGGCCAGCCCGAGGAGGCCAAGGCCATCGACGAGCTCAGCCGCAAGCTGGCCGCCGGAGCCGGCGTTCCCAGGGAGAAGGACGAGCCCGCCGCGGATGACGGCGCCGGCGCCGAACTGGACAAGGTGCGCCGCTCCTTCCTCTTCGTCCTCGAGTTCGCCCTGGGCGCGCCGTTCACCGCCGGGCAGGAGAAGCTCATCCTCGGGAAGTTCGGCCCGGACTGGTGGGAGGAGAAGAGCGCCGCCGAGAAAAAATCGTTCCTCCAGTACCCCCAGGTCGTGGCCTGGATCCTGAAGGCCGGGCAGAAGGACCTCGAGGAGATGCGCGCCAGCCTCGAGGAGACGACGCGCCAGTGGCTGAAGGAGTCGCCGGCCTCCGACCCGGTGGTGGCCATGATCCGCCAGCGCCTGGCCGAGCGCGGCCGGACGATCGTTCCCGGCGACCCGCCGCTCACCGAGATGTCCGCCGCCGCCTTCAGCGAGCTGTACGCCTACTCGCGCCTCCTGCGCCGGGACGCCTCGGCCCTGCCCGAGCAGGTGCCGGCCGGAGACGTGGCCGGCGCCCGCGGCGAGCTGCTGCGCGCCTGGCCGCGCTTCAGCGCCGTTGAAAAAGGCCAGGTGGCGACCGCGCCCGGGCTGTGGCTGGTGCTTCGCACCCTGGCGGTCCACGGCGACCAGGCCCAGCGCCGCCACGCCCTCGAGCGGCTCCTCTCGGTGACCTCCGGCGAGGCGACCACCGTCCGCGGCCAGCCCACCGGCAAGGGCGACGACCCGGTGGCCGCCATGCTCAAGCACAACGTGCTGATGAACATCCAGCAGCAGACGTTCAACCAGTACATGTGGAGCCGGGGGTTCAATTATCACCCGACCTACGGCAAAATGTGGTAAGGGCTCGCAGCGCTCGGTAGACGGCATACGGTTGACGGTAGACGGCAACAGCAAACAAACGGACTATTGTGACGAGTAACGCGTGACATGTAACAGCCTTATCACGATCCACCGTGATTCGAGATCCGGAACGGCAATGGTTCGAGCTGTCGCCTTGCCGTCAACCCTCTACCGTCGGCCGTATGCCTGCTGGCCTTGGGGACGGAACTTTAATTTTTGACTTTTTTCGACGGCGGAAGAGATCCTCTTTAAAAAAAATCAATTTTTAAAGGTCCGTCCCCGCTGTGCCGGGTAATAGCGGGCCGTCTGGCGCGTCTATAAGGCATGGGAGCGACGGTGTCCCTGTCCTTTGCGCCGGCTCCGGAATTGACATCCGTTGAGGCCGTCCATAAGATGGGGGGACCGGGCCGGGATACCGGGAGGAAGACCATGACGAGATCCAGCCGAACGGCGCTATGCCTGCTTGTGTTCTGCCTATTCTTCCTGACCGCTCTTGCCGCGCCGGCGCAGCAGGTGCCGCCGCCCGCGAAGGAGCCGGTCGACGTGCCGCGCATCGAGGGGAAGGTCTCCGTCGACGGCCGCCTCGACGAGCCGGCCTGGCAGCAGGCGCTGCTCCTCGACCTGCCGGTCGAGACCCAGCCGGGCGAGAACATCCCCGCCGCGATCAGGACCGAAGTGCGCGTCTTCTACGACAAGGACGCCATCTACTTCGGCCTGGAGTGCCTCGACCCCGACCCGGCGGCGATCCGCGCCCGCTTCGCCGAGCGCGACCAGTTCGACGCCGACGACCTGATCAACGTCAACCTCGACACCTTCAACGACGAGCGGCGCAACTATTTCTTCGGCTGCAACCCGCTGGGGGTGCAGCGCGACAGGGCGCGGCGGGGGACGGGCGGCAGGACGGGCCCGACGAGCAGCCGGATCGGTGCGACGATCAGGACGAAGGCGAGCAGGAGGAGAAGGGAGGGGAAGGTCGTGAGCGGATGGCGTGGGAGAGTC
>DAHVOV010000104.1 GCA_027318645.1 Candidatus Aminicenantota bacterium | reverse complement strand
GCCATGGCCTCACATCTCAGGAAAGGCCAGATCGTTTTCGTCCATCCGGGCGCGACGCTCGGTGCGCTGGAATTCAACTAGGTGTTCATGCAGCAGGGCGTCGAGCTGGGGCGCGGGCGCAAGGGCTACGTCATCCTGCCGCTGATCGAGCGCTCAGAGCCGTACCCCGACCTGCGCTCCCTGGACGAGGAGGCGCGGGAGAACCGGGCGCGCTTCCCCGGCGTCCCCCAGGCGGCGCTGTCGGGCCGGAGCAACCCCGCCGGCAAGCGGCGCGCGCTGCAGCGCTTCGCCTCCGGCGCCGTGCGCCTGCTGCTGGCCACCACCGTGGTCGAGGTGGGCATCGACGTCGCCGACGCCACCTTCATGGTCATCGAGAACGCCGACCGCTACGGTCTGGCCCAGCTGCACCAGCTGCGCGGCCGCGTCGGCCGCGGCAGCGAGAGGTCCTACTGCTTCCTGGTCGAGTCGCCGCGTCCCAGCGCCGGCGGCCGCAGGCGCCTGCGGGCGATCGCCGCCAGCCAGGACGGATTCGCCATCGCCGAGATGGACCTGGAGCTGCGCGGCGGCGGCGTCATCGCCGGCCTCGAGCAGTCGGGCGAGATCGACTTCCGCCTGGCCGACCCCAGGCGCGACGCCCGCCTGCTGCAGGAGGCCCAGGTCGACGCCCGCCGGCTGCTGGAACACCCGGAGCTGCAGAGCCCGCTGCTGCGGGAGTTCCTGGCCGGATTGCGTAAAAAGATCAGGAATCTCAGCTTCAGCTGACAGGAACTGGCCCACGGCATACGGCGTACGGCGCACGGCAGCAGCACGACGAGGCTCAGGGAAAACAAAGGGAAGACAGAGGGAAGAATGAGGGAAGAGAAAGTGGGAAAAGCCCTGTCAGTTTTTTCCCACTATGTCTTCCCTCTGCCTTTCCCTCTGCTTTCCCTTTTTCTTCCCTGAAGAATATAGAGCCGCAAGCCGCCTGCCGTACGCCGAGCTCAGCGAGTTTCTGACCGTCCGCCGTCCGCCCTACGCCAAGCTTTTTCTTCTTTGTCACGCGTTACGCGTCACGCGTCACGATTGTTCGCTTCCTTTCCTTCGAGATCCTGCTTGATCTGCCTGCATACGATGGCGGCGGGGCGCTCCTGCTGCTGCAGGCTGGCGGCGATGCGCCGGAACTCGGCGCGCATCTCCTCGCGCCGGCGCGGATCGTCGAGGATGCGCCGCGTCTCGCCGGCGATGCGCCCGGGGCGGCACTCGCCCTGGATCAGCTCGACGGCCACCGGCTTGCCGGCGAGGATGTTGACGATGGAGTACAGGTTGATCCTGAGGAAGCGGTGGCCGAGGAAATAGGTCAGGGGGTTGACCTTGTAGAGGACGACGAAGGGGGCGCCGAGCAGCGCCGCCTCCAGGGTGGAGGTGCCGCAGGCGGTGATGACGGCGTCGGCGGCATGGAGCAGGTCGTATCCCTGCTCCTGCTCCAGGACGCGGATCCCGGGCTCGGCGGCGGCGGCCGCCAGCAGCTCGGGGCGGATGTTGCGCGCCCGCAGCAGGAAGACCCTCAGGCGGCGGTCGCGGCGCAGCTGCGCCACGGCGGCGAGCATGTCGGGCAGCAGGCGCGAGACCTCCGACTCGCGGCTGCCGGGAAGCAGGGCCAGCACCGCCTCGCCCTCGTTCACGCCGTGGCGGCGGCGGAAGGCGTCGCGGTCCTCGCCGGGCCGCACCTCGGCGGCCAGCGGGTGGCCGACATAGGTGTAGGTGACGTGCTCGCGGCGGTAGATGGCCTCCTCAAAGGGGAACAGGATGAAGAGCCGGTCCACCCAGCGGCGGATCGTCCTCACGCGGCCGTAGCGCCAGGCCCAGACCGTCGGGCTGACGTAGTAGTAGACCGGGATGCCGGCGCGGCGCAGGCGGCGGGCCAGGCGCAGGTTGAAGTCGGGGAAGTCGATCAGCAGGGCGGCGTCGGCCCGGCGCTGGCGCGCCAGCCGCAGCAGGCGGCGCATGAGGCGATGGATGCGCCCGAGATGGGCGATGACCTCGACGATGCCCACCACCGCCAGCGAGCGGTTGTGCATGACGGTCTCGAAGCCGCGCGCGGCCAGGCGGTCGCCGCCGACGCCCCAGAAGCGGTAGCCGCCGCCGCGGGCGGCGAACTCGTCCAGCACCTGGGCGGCATAGGTCTCGGCCGAGTTCTCGGCCGCCACCAGCAGGACGTTCCTCACGGCGCCACGCCCTCGTACTGCAGCTCGGGCATCTTCTCGCTCTCGCGCTCGCCGACGTAGAAGGCCCATTCGTTGTACTTCTGCTTGCCGCGGTACTCGCGGAACCCCGTTTCCGGAGAGGTGGAGCAGACGCCGACCAGCGCCGCCCGGCCCGTGTAGGCCTTGGCCATGTCCGCGGGGACGACCAGGTACTTCGGCTCGCCGCCGGAGCTGTCCAGGTAGACCAGGTCCCAGCGCCCGTCGGCGCTGAGCGGGTCGGGATAGAGCCGACGCAGGAACTTCTCCAGGTGCAGGATCTCCAGGTTCTGCGGGTAGAGGTTGTTGTGCGCCTGGACGTAGAGCTCGATGGCGCGGACGTACTGGCGGGCGCGGAAGACCAGCTCCTCCTCGGCCTCGCGCTGCGCCTCGGTCTGCCAGAGCGGCACGGCCATGAGCATCAGCACCGACAGCACGGCCAAGGCGATCATCAGCATGATCATCACGTAGCCGGCGCGGTGAGGGCGCGGCGCGGCCGCCGGCGCCGCGCTCACCCTACCATTCGCCATATGGGGAGCCGTCCAGCGAGTTGCCCGGCGCCAGGCTCTTGACGTCGACGATGCCCTGCGCCTCCTCGGGGTCGAATTCCTCGCCCTCCTGGGGCTCGGCCAGGACCAGCCGCCATTCCTTCTTGCGGAGCACCGGGTCGACCGGGACTTCGCGCAGGTAGCGGGCCGAGACCAGGTCCTCCAGGCTGGCGGGGTATTTCTTCTTGTCGTAGAAGTACTTGTTGATGGCGTCGCGGACCTGGAAGAGGTTCTCCTTCAGGACCGCCTCGCGGGCCCGGATCACCGAGTACTTGTACTGCGGCGTCATGATGGCCACCAGGATGCCGATCAGGGTGACCACGATCAGGATCTCGACCAGCGTGAAGCCTCGTTTCCTCATGCCCGCATTATAGCAGATATCGCCGACAGGACCTATGGGACATATTGACTTTTCATTTCCCATGCATTATGTATGGTTTTCTGAATTTTTTTTGGGGAAAGACTCCATTGCATTATGGTTTTTTGTTCTATGTCGGGAGATGAGTCAAAGGGTACCCTTGCATAAGGAGGAATCATGAGGGGAAGAAACCGTTTTATTCTGATCACCATGGCGCTGGCCTGCGTCGTGGCGCTGGGCGCGGTCATGCTGACCGGCGGCGACGGCGCGCGTCCGATCGCGGCCGGGCGCAAGATGCCCCAGAGCCTGAGGCAGCTGTGCCTCATCTACCAGGAAGAGAACGTGACGCGGCTCAGCCAGCTCCTGCCGAAGGCGGGAGAGCTGGTCGCGGCCGCGACCGATGACCCGGAAAAGGCCGAGCGGCGGATGATGCTCGGCCAGATCCTCGGCGTGGCGGGCGATGACGGCGTCAGCGAAGTGCCTGCCGGCAAGGCCGAGTTCGTGAAGAGCAAGGCCCGGCCCATCGACCGGCTGATCGACCCGCTGATCCAGAAGCGCTGGCAGAGCCCGTCCTTCGACGTGGTCCGCGGCACCATCACCGCGTCGTCCGACCCGCGGGCCCTGGCCTCGCCCTACCTGAAGGTGCGCCGCTCCTGGCAGCAGGACGGCCGCTGGAAGGCCTTCTGCGAGTTCGCCGCCTACAAGGCCATCGAGATCGCCGCCGAGCCGCAGGTCGAGTACCTCGCGCTGCTTCCCGCCCCCGAGCTGGAGAACGACCTGGGCTCGGCCTCGACCGGCGCCACCCGCCTGCGCGTGGGCAGCGGCGGCGACTGGGACCGCACCAAGGGCTACACCGGCCAGGGCGTGATCGTCGGCGACGTCGACAGCGGCGTCGACTGGAGCCACGGCGACTTCCTGAACCCTGACGGCACCAGCCGCATCCTTTATCTATGGGACGCCGAGGATGCGTCCGATATCGACAATCCGGAGGCGCTCCTCGGCATGACCGGCTTCAACTACGGCCGGGTCTGGACCAAGGAGCAGATCGACAACGGCGAATGCACCGTGCTGGACGACGTCGCCGACTACTGCCACGGCACCCACACCCTGGGCACCGCCGCCGGCAACGGCGGCGCCACCGGCAACTACACCGGCATGGCCCCCAACGCCGGCATCATCTGCGTCAAGGGGCTCGACCCCTCCGGCGACGAGTTCGTCTTCGAGATGGCCCGCCGCCTGGGCCGCCCCGCCGCCTGCAACAACTCCTGGGGCATCTCCTGGGCCACCAATGGCCCGCGCAGCGGCCTCGTCTACCTGTTCCCCGGTGACGGCTCGGACGACTACTCGCAGTACTTCAACTACCTGCGCGGCGCCTACCCCGAGAGCGCCGTCATCGTCAAGTCGGCGGGCAACAACGGCATGTGGCCGTCGTTCACCGACTACTACCCCGGCGGCTACCCGACCGCCTATTACGGCTCGCGGCACTTCGGCGGCACCACCACCCAGGCCACGCCGATCAGCCACGTCTACCACCGCATCACCCACAACTACGGATATGGGAAATACCGCGAGTACAGCGACATGATGATCCGCTCCGACGTGCCGGTGAGCGTGCGCGTCGTCCTGGTCGGGGGCACGGTCTGCACCATGAACACCGGCGGCTCCGGCGCCATCCCCGGGGCGAGCGCCGTGGGCACCTCCACCTATTACAACCTGAACCAGGGGCAGGATGTCTACAACGGCGAATACATGGGCTACATGAGGTTCGACACCCAGAGCACCAACCAGACCCGGCATTGGGCCAACGGCGACTGGACCATCGAGGTCACGCCGCTCAATGCCGGCGACACCGCCCATTACGACGTGTGGCTTTACAGCGAGATGGGCTGGCTGCTTTCTCCCTCCTCTTATACGCGCTGGTATGATTCATGCTTTACCACCAATTCCAGCCACGACGAGTACCAGCTCGACTGGGCCGCCTCGCCCGACGTCCTCACCATCGGCGCCTGGACGACGCGCAACCAGTGGGAGGCGGCCGACGGCTACGTCTACCATTACTACCAGTCGCCCGACCTGAACCGCATCACCTACTTCTCCAGCCCCGGCCCCACCCGCGACGGCCGCATGAAGCCCGACCTGGCCGCCCCCGGCGCCGTGATCATCTCCACCCTGGCCCACAACTACGATCCCGGCGCCTCCAGCACCGACCCCGACCTGCGCCACCAGGTGATGTCGGGCACCTCGATGGCCGCCCCGCACGTGACCGGCGCCTCCGCCCTGGTGCTGCAGAAGCTGCCGGGAGCCAACCTCAACCAGGTGCGCCGGCTCCTGCAGGGCTGGGCGCGCAACGACGCCTACACCCGCGAGTTCGGCGCCAACGCCTTCGGCGCCGGCAAGCTCTTCATCCTGCCGCTCAACGAGCCGCCGGTGGCCGTGGTCTCGGTGGACAAGCCCGAGCTGGTCCTCGAGAACAAGGAAAAAGCCACCTTCGACGGCTCCCATTCCTATGACCGGGAGGACTTCAAGCTGACCTATACCTGGAGCCTGGTCTCCAAGCCCTCCGGCGCCAGCGCCACCCTCTCGCCTTCTGGCAAGACCGCGGTGCTGAACCCTGATCCGGCCGCCGAGGGCACCTACCAGGTGGGGCTGGTTGTCTACGACGGGATCTATTCCAGCGAAATGGCCGTCACCTCGGTCGTGGTGCGCTCCTTCGCCGTACAGCCGCCGGCCAACGCCGCGCTGCAGCGCCTGGAGAACGACTTCATCTTCTACAAGGAATACGTCAACAAGCTGACCTGGACCGCCAACCCGGAGAACAAGGTCGCCCTCTCGGCCTACAAGGTCTACCGCAAGGCCAAGGGCGCCGCCGACTCGGCCTATGCCCTACTGGCCACCCTGGCGCCGACAACGACCCTATATGAAGACAAGGGGCTGGCCGCGTCCGCGCTCTACACCTACAGGATCACGGCGCTCGACAGCAAAGGCAATGAGAGCGACCCGGTGGTCGTCAGCAACTAAGGGAGTATCGACATGAAAAAGACCATACTGTTCCTGCTTCTGGCCGGCACGCTGGCGCTCGCCCTGCCGGCGATCAAGCTCGATGTGGGGCTACTCTACAGCGCGCGCACGGTCAGCGACGACGCGATCCAGGACGTGTACGGCAATGGCGGCGTGTTCTTTCCTTACGCCGCGGTGAACCTGTGGAAAGGGCTGGGCTTCGGCCTGGGCTACGAGGGCGGCTACGACCGCGACGGCAAGATCGGCCTCTACCAGGAGGACACGAGTTTGAAGGTCGGCGGCATCGAGCTCTTCGCCCTGTACCGCCGCGACTTCGGCAAGCTGTCGCCCTACGCCAAGCTGGGGATCGGCTCCTACTCCTACGAGCAGGTCGTCAGCGGCCAGAGCAAGGTCGATGACAGCAAGGTGGCGCCCAGCCTGGCCGCCGGGCTGCGCTATTACGCCGGCAAGGGGCTGTTCCTGGCCGCCGAGATCAAGTACGTGCCGCTGAAGGTCAATCCCCTCGGCGAGGAGGTCGACCTCTCCGGCCTGCGCTTCGGCGCCGGCGTCGGCTACTCGTTCGAGCTGTAGGAAGCGGAAAACCAACAGGCGGGAGGTCTTTCCTCCCGCCTTTTTTTTGCAGGGAAAATGAAGATCGGCAAATTTTTTCTGGCAGCGTGCGGCTGCCTGTTCCTGGCCCGGGCGGCCTGCGCCAGGGAGCCGCTGTGGAAGATCGCCCTGGGCAGCGAGATCGCCGGCGCGCCGGCGGCCTTCGCCTCGCAGGCGCTCGTCGCCACCAAGGGCGGCCTGCTCGTCGCCCTCGGGGAAGACGGCCGCATCGCCTGGAAGCAGAAGCTCCCCGGCGGCTGCCTGGCGGCCCCGGCGGTCGACCGCGACGGCTCGGTCTACGTGGCCGGCGCCGACGGCACGCTGCTGCGCTTCTCCGCCGCCGGCAAGGAGCTGTGGCGCGCATCGCTGGGCCAGGTGCTGCCCGCCACTCCCCTGCCGGGCGAGCGCTCCGTCTTCCAGGTCGGCGGCGAAGGGCGGGTATGGCGGGTCCGCAAGCAGGACGGCAGGATCGAAAAAACGGCCGAACTGGGAATCCCGGTCCACGCCTCCCCGGTTTGGGACAGCGCCAGGAAAAATCTCCTCGTCCCGGCCAAGGACTATTTCCTGCTGGCCGTGGACCAGGAGCTCGGGGTCCGCTGGCGGTTCCGCACCGCGGGCGTCAATTTCGCCCCGGCGGCGGTCACTCCCGCCGGGGAGATCTACTGCTCCTCGATGGGGCGCACGCTGCACAAGCTGGCCGCCGACGGCCGCCCGCTGTGGGGTTATCGCACTCAGGGCTGGATCAAGGCCTCGCCCGTCGTCGACAGCGAGGGCCGCGCCTATGTCGGCTGCTACGACCGCCACGTCTACGCGCTGGACGCCGGCGGCCGGCCACGCTGGAAATTCTTCGGCAAGGCGCAGTTCACAGCCGGCGCCGTTTTGGACGGGAACGGCCGCCTTTATTGCGGCGACACCTCGGGCACCGTCTACGCCCTGGACAGTTCCGGCCGCAAGGCCTGGGAGTACAAGAGCCCCGACTTCATCACCGGCGACCTGACCATCCTGCCCGGCCGGGTGCTGCTCGCCGGCTCCATCGACGGCACGCTGCTGGCCTTCCGCGTGGAGCGCCCCATGTCGCGCCGGGCCTGGTGGGCCAAGAGCCTGGGCAATCTCATGAACTCGGGGTTCGATGAGAACTGATTTTTCTGAGCTATCGTGATTGGTGATTAGTGATTCGTGATTTGTAACCGCAAAGGAATGCCCTGTTTCCCTTTCTTCAAATCACTCATCAGCGATCGTTGGGCTTTTTCTAATCACTAATCACTAATTACGAATCACTGTTTTTTAAAGTTCTTTTTCTGCCGGTACGCTTCAAACAAAATGACCGCCGCGGCGGCCGACACATTCAGCGACTCCACCGCCGGCGAATGCGGGATGGCCAGCAGCTGGTCGGCGTTCTTCTTCAGCAGCGGCGAGACGCCGCGGCCCTCGTTGCCCAGGATGACGGCGGTGCGGCCGCGGAAATCGAAATCGCGGAAATCGCTCCCCGCGCGCTGGTCGGCGGCGACGACCCAAAAGCCGGCGGCCTTCAGCTTCTCCAGGTCGCGGGCCAGGTTGCGCGATTGCGCCAGGGGCACCTTGCCCAGGGCGCCGGCCGAGGTCTTCCAGGCGACGTCGGTGACCGGCGCCGACCCGCGCACCGAGACCAGCACGCCGTCGGCCTCCACCGCCGCCGCCGTGCGCACCATCGCCCCCAGGTTGCCCGTGTCCTCGATGCCGTCCAGGACCAGCAGCAGTCCCGAGCGCGCCGCGGCCAGCACCTCGTCGAGGGGGCGGAAGGCGACCGGCGAGACCTCGGCCCAGATCCCCTGGTTGCGCCCGCCGGCCTTGCGCTGGAGCGCCTCGCTTGGAACGAACTGGAAGACCACGCCGCGCTGGCGGCACAGCTCGATGACGGCGGCGACGCGGGGATCGCGCCCGGAGCGGCCGATGAGCACCTTGTTCACCGCCACGCCGTCGCGCAGCGCCTCGACCAGGGCGTTGAGCGAGGTGATGGCCGCCATCAGCTCCTCCCGGCGCCGCCCGTGCGCCGCGCCCCATGCCCTTTCTTCACGTTCATCGCCTCCTGACGCCCGATTGTAGCCCAGGCCATCAGGCAAGGCAAGCCCCGCGTGCTGCGAAGCCAGAGGTTCTCTATCGTGACGCATAACGAGTGACGCGTGACGAGTAACAGCAAATGATTCAAACCAAGGCTCTCGCAAGGAAAAAGGAAAAAGGAAAAAGGTAAAAGTAAAAGCCTGTTCAGAACCGGGGCTCATTTATTGGAGGCAGCATTGATTTTTTTAAGGCCTTGGGCTATAAATGCGGGGTGATGCCATGCGACCCGGCATGAACGGTTCCGGCCAAGGGGGTGACCATGCAGAGCACCTATGATCCCCAGCAGATCTACGACGTGTTCGACCGCTACGGCTTCGCCGTGCTGCGCATCGACCAGTTCGATCGCGGCGACTACGCCAAGATCCGCACCGAGCTGAAGTACGAGCGGCTCACCACCGACGGCCTGCTGGAGATCACCACCAAGCTCAAGACGCTGGAAAAGAACGAGGGCCTCGAGATCACCGTCGTCAACATCGACATGATCCATAAAACGATGCGCCTGAACATCTCCATCCGCGGGGCGGATACCACCGCGCGGCCCGACTGAGGCCGCCTGCCGGTGAAGCGCGAGGCGAAGGAAGGCCAGGCGGCGGGACCGGACCGCGAGCTTCGCCGCCTGCTCGACGCGCTGAACGATGGGGCATACGTCACCGACGGCGGGCGGCGCATCATCTTCTGGAACCGGGCCGCCGAGCGGATCAGCGGCTACCGGCGAAGCGAGGTGCAGGGACGGCGCTGCGCCGACAACATCCTGGTGCACGTCGACGGCCGCGGCCGCTCCCTGTGCCGCGGCTGCTGCCCGCTTGGGGCGACCCTGCGCGACGGCCGGACACGGCGGGGCGAGATCTTCCTGCGCCACAAGGACGGCCACCGGGTGCCGGTGCGCGTGCGCACGCTGCCGCGGCGCGACCGCCTCGGCAACATCGTCCAGGCCATCGAGCTGTTCGATGACCTCTCGGAGAAGCTGGACCTGGGGGCGCGCATCGAGGAGCTGCGCAAGCTGGCCATGGTCGACCGCCTCACCGGGGCGGCCAACCGCTATTTCACCGAGAAGAGCCTCGAGGCGCGCCTGGAGGATCGCCGGCGCCTCGCCTCGCCGCTGGGGGTCATCTTTTTCGACATCGACGATTTCAAGCGCATCAACGACCGCTTCTCGCACCGCGTCGGCGACCGGGCGCTGCGCACCGTGGCCCGCACCCTGCAGAGCAACGTCCGCTCCGCCGACCTCGTCGGCCGCTGGGGCGGCGAGGAGTTCCTGGTCATCGTCGGCCATGCCGACGGCCGCATCCTGCGGCGCATCGCCGAGAAGCTGCGGCTGCTGGTCGAGCGCTCGGTCTTCCGGGAGAAGGAGCGCCCCGTGAACGTCACCCTGTCGGGGGGGGCCACCCTGGCGCGGGAGCACGACACGGTGCAGACCCTGGTCGAGCGCGCCGATTTGCTGATGTACCGCAGCAAGCGCGCCGGCAAGAACCGGGTCAGCTTCTCCTAGGCCGCGGCCGCCGCGGCTTGTTTTTTTACAGCTCCAGCACCAGCCCCAGCGAGGGCGTGATCAGCAGCTGGGCGGTCTGGCGGAAGATGTAGGCGCCCTGCAC
>DAHVOV010000100.1 GCA_027318645.1 Candidatus Aminicenantota bacterium | reverse complement strand
CCGGCGCCGGCCGCCGCGCCCAAGGCCCCGGCTCCTGCCCCGGCCGCAGCGCCCAAGGCCCCGGCCCACGCGCCGGCGACCGCCCCCAAGGCCCACCCGCCGATGCAGCCGCCGCCGCGGCCGGTGACCGAGCAGCGCATTTTCCGCCCCTCGCCGCCGCCCTACCGCCGGCCGCAGCCGCACGGCCCGCACCGGCCGCAGCCGCGCCCGTCCCGCCCCACCACACCGAGGCCGGAGAAGGTGGTCGAGCCCCTGCACCTGCCGGCCAAGATCCAGATCACCGACTTCTGCACCGTCAAGGAGCTGGCCGAGAAGCTGGGCATCAAGCTGAGGCAGCTGGAGGAGCGCATCGCCCAGCTGAAGATGAACTACCAGGGCAACCCGATCATGAACGGCGCCGACATCGCCGCCCTGTGCGCCGACCTGGGCGTGGAGCTCGAGGTCCTGCCCTTCGAGGACTACGTCTTCCAGGCGCAGGTGGCCAAGAGCGGCGGGCAGCCCGGGCCGCGGCCGCCGGTGGTCACCGTCATGGGCCACGTCGACCACGGCAAGACGACCCTGCTCGACACCCTGCGCAAGACGCGCGTGGCCGAGAAGGAGGCCGGCGGCATCACCCAGAAGATCGGCGCCTACAAGCTGAAGACCCCCGGGGGGTCCATCGTCTTCATCGACACCCCCGGCCACGAGGCCTTCACCAACCTGCGCGCCCGCGGCGCCAAGGTCACCGACCTGGTCATCCTGGTGGTGGCGGCCAACGACGGCGTGCAGCCGCAGACGGTCGAGGCCATCAACCACGCCAAGGCCGCCCAGGTGCCGATCATCGTGGCCATCAACAAGATCGACATCGCCGGCGCCGACCGCGACCGCGTCAAGACCGACCTGAACAAGCACGGCATCCTGGTCGAGGACTGGGGCGGCAAGACCGTCTCGGTGGAGATTTCGGCCAAGCTGAACCAGAACCTGGAGCAGCTGCTGGAGATGATCCAGCTGGTGGCGCAGATGCAGGAGCTGAAGGCCTACGCCGGCGTTCCCGCCCGCGGCACGATCATCGAGTCGCGCCTCGACCCGCAGCTGGGCCCCATCGGCACGGTGCTCATCCAGCACGGGCGGCTGAAGAAGGGCGACTACTTCATCTGCGGCAACTCGCTGGGCAAGATCAAGTCCATCTTCGACGACGCCGGCGGCATCCTGGACTCCGCCCAGGTCCCCGAACCCATCGAGATCATGGGCTTCGACGCCCTGCCCCAGGCCGGCGACGTCTTCCAGGTCGTCGAAGACCTGGACAAGGCCAAGAAGATCATCGAGATGCGCCAGGCGGCCCTGAAGGCGGCCAAGAACAAGGACGTCATGGCCGAGAAGAAGATCAGCCTGCAGAACCTGTTCCAGATGGTCGAGCAGGACAAGATCCAGGACTTCCCGGTGATCGTCAAGGCCGACAACTTCGGCAGCGCCGAGGTGCTGGAGCAGGTGCTGGCGCGCCTCAGCCAGGACAAGCTGAAGATCAACGTGCTGCAGAGCGGCATGGGCAACATCACCGAGGGCGACATCCTGCTGGCCTCGACCGCCGGGGCGGTCATCCTGGGCTTCAACGTCAAGGCGCCGCAGAAGATCCTGGCCATGGCCAAGATGGAGAAGGTGGAGATCCGACTGTACACCGTGATCTACCACCTGGTCGAGGACATCGAGAAGGCCGTCAAGGGCAAGATCGGCCCGCAGTACCAGGAGACGCGCGTCGGCGAGGTGGAGATCCTGCAGAAGTTCAAGATCTCCAACGTGGGGCTCGTGGCCGGCTGCGTCGTCCGCGAGGGCAAGGTCACGCGCAAGTCCAAGGTCAAGGTCATGCGCAACGGGGACCTGGTCTTCGAGGGCGAGATCGAATCGCTGAAGCGCATCAAGGACGAGGTGTCCGAGGTCCGCGCCGGCACCGAGTGCGGCATCCGCATCAAGAGCTTCAATACCTTCGAAATCGGAGACATCCTGGAAGTATATGAGAAGACCCTCATCCCGTGATGGTCGGCCAGCTGGAGATCGACTTGTTCGCCGAGGAATTCCACAGCCTTAAGGAGAAGCGCCGCCTGCTCTCCAGTCTGAAGGCGCGGCTGCGCCGGCGCTTCAACGTCGCCGTCGCCGAGAGCGGCAGCCAGGACCTGTGGCAGAAGGCGCAGCTGACGGTGGTGAGCGTCGGCGCCGGCCGTGCCGAGCTGGCCCGCCTATTCCGCCAGGTCGAGGAGCTCATCGAGCGCGACTACGCCGTCGAGATCAGCCGCCTGAGCGAGCAGTATTACTGAGATGGCCTACCGCCAGGAGAAGTTCGCCAGCACGCTGCGCGAGGCGCTGGGCGAGATCCTGGGCCGCGAAAGCCTGGACCCGGAGCTGCGCCGGGTCACCGTCCTGCGCGTGCACCCCACCCCCGACCTGAAGCGCGCCGCCGTCTTCGTCGCCTGCCCCGCCGACGCCGCCGCCTCCGTGCTGGGGCACCTGCAGGGCGCCGCCGGGTTCATCAAGAAGCTGCTGGCGCGCCGCATGCGCCTGCGCTCCATGCCCGAGCTCGACTTCCAGCTGGACGAGTCCCTCGAATTCGAGCGCCGGCTGGCATCCCTTCAGGGCGCTGTCCCCGAGGGGGATGCATCCCTTGAAAATGCTATCCCCCGAGGGGGGCTGGCATCCCTTCAGGGTGCCGTCCCCGAGGGGGATGCATCCCTTCAGAATGCCATCCCCCGAGGGGGGCTGGCATCCCTTCGGGAGACCGGCGCCCCCGACGACGGGGGCCCGCCGAGGAGGACCCCGGTGAAGAAGCAGATCGCTGAGCGCATCCGCGCCGCCCGCCGCGTCGCCATCAGCTGCCACTTGCGGCCCGATGCCGACGCCGTCGGCAGCGGCCTGGCCCTCTGCCTCATGCTGCGCCGGCTGGGCCTGCAGGCCGACTTCATCAACGTCGACCGCGCCCCCTCGCCCATCGACCGCCTGCCGGGGTACGCCCTCGTCCGCCATGGGCAGATCCACCCGCAGCCCTACGACCTGGTCGTGCTCATCGAGGGCGGCAGCGAGGAGCGCACCGGCCAGAAGCGCCTGGAGGAGTACGACCGCCTGCTGATCGACCACCACCTGCCCTCGGGCGACGACCGCCCGTCCCTGGCCTGGGTGGTCCCCGAGGCCGCCGCCGTGGGCGAGCTCGTCTACGACCTCGCCCTGGAGCTGGGCGTCGAGTTCGACCGCGACATCGCCTTCAACCTCTACGCGGCCATCGCCGCCGACACCGGCTCCTTCAAGTACTCCAACACCACGGCGCGCTCGCTGGCCGTCGCCGCCGACCTGGCCCGCCGCGGCGGCTTCCCGCCCTTCGAGGTCAGCAACCTGCTCTTCAACTCCAACCCGCCCGAGAAGATCCGCATGCTGACCCGCGTCCTGTCCACGCTGGAGACCGCCCTCGACGGCCGCGTGGCCATGATCTTTTTCCGCCGCGATTTCCTCGACCGCCTCAGCCTGAAGGAGATCGAGACCGAGGACATCGTCGCCGTGGCCCGCTCGATCGACGGCGTGCAGGTGCTGCTGTTCTTCAAGGAGCTCGAGGCCGGCTATTACCGCGTCTCCGTCCGCTCGCGCGGCGATTTTTCCGCCCGCCGCGTCGCCCAGGCCTTCGGCGGCGACGGCCACCATCACGCCGCCGGCTTCTTCTACCGCGGCCCGCTGGCGGCCGCCCGCGAGGAGGTTGTGCGCCTGGTGGCCGGGCAGCTGCCATGATCCACGGCCTGATCGCCGTCGACAAGGAAAAGGGCATCAGCTCCCACGAGGCGGTGGCGCGCATGCGCCGCCTGCTGGGCACGAAGAAAGCCGGCCACTTCGGCACCCTCGATCCCAACGCCACCGGCCTGCTGCTCATCGCCCTGGGCCAGGCCACGCGCTTCTTCGACTTCTACGTCAAGCAGGACAAGCTCTACACCGGCCTGATCCGCTTCGGCCAGGCCACCGCCACCTACGACGCCGAGGGCGAGCCGCTGGGGCCGCGCCGGGAGGTCGACCTGGCCGCGGTCGACCTGGAGGAGCTGCTGTCCGCCTTCCGCGGCCGGCTGCTCCAGGTGCCGCCGGCCTATTCGGCCAAGAAGTTCAAGGGCAAGCCGCTCTACACCTACGCCCGCCGCCGCGAGGCGGTGCCGCTGGAGGCGGCCGAGGTGTTCGTCCACGAGCTGGCCGGCCACGCGATCGCCGCCGACACCCTGGAGTTCCGCGCCCTGACCTCCTCGGGGACCTACATCCGCTCCCTGGCCCACGACCTGGGGCAGCGGCTCGGCTGCGGCGCCTTTCTCCTGGAGCTGCGCCGCGAGAGCATCGGCCGCTTCGGCCTGGAGCAGGCGGTGACCCTGGAGCAGGCCGAGGCGCTGGCCGCCGGCGGCCGGCTGCTGCAGGCGGTCATCCCCATCGAGAAGCTGCTGGAGGAATACCCGAAGATGATCGTCAACCAGGCCGGCCGGCGTTGCGTGTGCAACGGCATGGCGCTGAAGGCCTCCGACGTGCTGAAGGTCTACCCCACCGCCCGCCGCGACTTCTTCCGCATCTTCGACGACGAGGGCAAGCTGCTGGCCATCGCCGAGAAGGAGCCGCACAATTTGAGCTTCAAGCCGTATTTAGTAATCCCAGAGGACGAGCAGAACTGAATCAGGGCTCAGTGACGAGTGAATGAACTCGGCGTACGGTGTACGGCCGACGGCGGACGGTTTGGGCACTCGAACGACCTATCGTGGCGCGTGACGAATAGCAGCAAAAAATGGACTATTGTAATTCGTGATTCGTGAGGGCAATCGGTATACGGTTTACGGTGTACGGTTTACGGTGAAGCCACAACTGTGAATCAGGCCTTTCATTTGCTGTTGCCGTCTACCGTATACCGTCCACCGTCAACCTGGTATGGGATTCTTTCCAACGTGGAACGTGGTACGTGGAACCTCGACGCTCTGTTAGAACTGTGCCTGACCGTACGCCGTCGGCCTAGCTCTTGTTGCTGCCCTTGCCGCGCCCGTGCGAGCTGCTGGCCTGAGCCTTGGCAGCGCTGGTGGTGATGCGCGTGGCCGTCCATTCGCCGCTCACCACGTTGTCGCTCGTGCGGTAGCGCTTGCAGTTGCCGGTCATGGTGTTCTCGTCGGTGAAGTTGCCGTCGTACTCGTAGGTGACGTCGGGGAACTTCAGCGT
>DAHVOV010000088.1 GCA_027318645.1 Candidatus Aminicenantota bacterium | reverse complement strand
ACAACGAGGAGAGCATCAAGCTGCTGCAGCAGATCCTCGAGGAGCTGAAGAAGAAGAACTAAGTGGTAGTGGTAGTGATAGTGGTAGAAAGAGATTAGGCAAATTTCTTTAGTTCGCCTTCATGTCTTTACTATCACTATCACTATCACTTATTTCTGGAAGACCTGCTGCTCGCCGATGCGCAGCTGGCGGCGGAACTGGCCCTCGGGCCACGGTTGCGGCGGCATGGGCGGCTCCTCGAATGGCGGCCCGCTCCATTCCGCCTGCAACGCCGGCGGCGCCTCCCTGCCGAGAAGCCAGGCGCTGGCCTTTCCGCTCCAGCTGCCGCCGGCGGCTGGCTCCAGCCGCAGCTCCACCCGGTGTGTCCCGGCCGTCAGGGCGGCGGCGGTCCAGCTCCAGGCATTCTCCTGGGCATTTCCTCCCCGGCCGGCCTCGATGCCGTCGATGAACAGCCGGGCCGCCGGCAGCGGCGCGCCGGCGCTCTTTTCATCGGGTCGCAGCAGCCAGGCGATCCGCGGCTCCCGGGCCGAGGCCGGCACCTCGACGGTGCACGCGGCTTGCCCGGCCTTGGCGGCCAGCATCTGCCCGGAGCCGATGCCGGTGGAGGCGCCGGACAGCGTCATCCGCCACGACGCGGGAAAGGGCCAGTCGTTCAGCATGCCGGGAGGGTTCTTCACCCCATAATAGCTCAGCGCGTAGCGGGCGGCCGATCCATCCTTCGTCACGGAAAACAGGACGCCGGCCGGCAGCGGCCGCCGCGCCTCCTCCAGGGGGAACAGCTCGTAGATCGCCGTCTCGAATCCGTCGAGGGCGATCTCCAGCTCCTCCCCGGGGGCGCGCAGGCGCGGATCGATGAAACGCGCGGGATAGACCCTCTCCAGCACCAGGCGCTCCGCTTTGCCGCCCAGGCCCAGCTCCGGGCCAAGCTTCAGCTTCAGCGCCTGGGGCTCGATCAGCGGATTGCGCGCTACCACGATGGCCCGGCTCCCGCCGGCGTGCACGTAGCCGTAGGGTTCCCCTTTCCGCGGGTCGCCGCCGACCATCTCCGTGCGCCGCAGCAGGCCGAAGCGGTCGCGCGCCCAGCGCAGCGCGCCGGCCATGGCCGCCCACTCTCCCTCGCTGAGCAGGTCGGGCGACACGTACAGCTCGTACATCGACACGCCGCGCGCCGCGTACATCACCGTCTCGTCGGTGAACTTCTCCAGCGGCTCCTCCTCCCCTCCCAGCATCTGCAGCCGCCCCTTGATGATGCCGTGCGTCATCAGGTTGGCGACGGGGAACCACAGGCCCTGGTCCCTGAAATCGTCGTAGAGCACCGAGTCGCGGTAGGTGATGGCCGCGTCGCGCGGGGAGAGCGACGGCACGTCGGACCAGCCGTAGTCCTCGCCGCCCATCCAGACCTGGTCGGCGAAGCGCAGCCACCACGGCGAGAGCCACGTCCCCGAGGTGACGTTGAGGAACATGCCGGGGTCGGCGGCCCGCGCCGAGCGGCACAGGTCGGCCACGGCCTCCATCACCGCCCGCCGCGAGTAGACGTCCACGGCGTGGCCGTGGCCGGGCTCGGAGCACGAGAACTGGATGCCGTCCCACTTGAAGTACCCCACGCCGTCGCTGCTCACGAAGTCCAGCGCCCGGTTCTTGAACAGGGCATGGTAGTTCGTCCCGGCCAGGCAGAGCTGGTCGCCAACCGCCTCGTAGCCGTGGGCCGTCATCCAGGCCAGCCGCTCCTTGCGGAAGGAGTAGCCGCCGGTGGGCCCGAACCAGATGCCGAGCCGGGTGCCGGTGCCGGCCAGCTCGTCGGCGATCGGCCGCAGGCCGGCGGGGAACATGTCGCGGCGCAGCTCCCAGTCGCCGGCATAGACGTCCCAGCCGTCGTCGAGCACGAAGGCGTCGAGGCGGATGCCGTGCTTCTCGACCATGTTGGCGCGCAGCAGACCGATGATGCGCCGCACGTTGGCCTCGTTCATCACGTGCTCGGGCGCGATCCCAGGATAGACCGGCGAGCGCAGGTCGTACCAGCTGTTGTAGAGCGTGTACGGCCGCAGGGGGGCGACGCGCACGCTGTCCAGGTACTCGAAGAACCAGTACTTGACCCGCTCGTCCGGGGTCAGCGCCACGACCGTCCAGTCGGAGACGATGGGCAGGGGGCCGACGCGCTCGCCGATCTCCTGGCCGCAGCGGACCTCGACCCCCCCGGCCGCGGCCTGCAGCCGGTTGTCCGCCGCCGGGTATTCCAGCCCGAAGAACGCCCCGCCGCCGCTCCCGGCCAGCGCCAGCGGCTGGCCGAAGCCGCCGTCCTTGAGAACGGAGAACGCTCCCTGCAGCCGTTCCGCCAGGGGGAGGATGGCGCGCAGGAAATGGCGGGGCCCGTTCGCATCGCTCACCTCCAGCCGGCGCTTCACCCACCAGCGGCCCGGCTCGAGGCGATAGACCAGCGCCAGGCGCAGGGGATTTCCCGCCTGCTCGTCGCCGTGGAAGGAGAGCCGCAGCTCGCGGGCGCCGGCCGCTTCCGTCGTCTCGGCCTTCTCGAAGAGAAAGGCGTCCGCCGCCAGTTCGACGGGGTTGTCGGCGTTCTGCTTCCTTCCCGGCGCGCTCCAGTCGGTCCAGGTCAGCTCCAGGGCGAAGCCGCCGTCGCCGCGCAGCTCCGGGCCAGAGCCGTCGAGCCGCTGCAGCCGGTCGCCGGCCAGCCGGCCGCCGGCCACCTCGACCGCCAGGCGCACGACGTCGTTCTCGAGCGTCCAGGCTCTCAGCGCATCGGCCTCGGCCGCCGGCGCGGCCAGGGCCAGGGCAAGGCACGCGGCCAGGAGCGTGAAGCGTTTCGTGCTCATGGGTCCTCCTTTCCCGTCGGTACGGAACTCATTCCACGACGATCTCGTCGACGAAAAGCCAGGCCTTGCTGCCGGCGCCGACATGGCCGGCCGGGCACAGGCCGGTGCCGCGCGCCTGCAGGCGCACGTAGCGCGCCGGGCGCGGCGCGAACTCCAGGACGGCG
>DAHVOV010000086.1 GCA_027318645.1 Candidatus Aminicenantota bacterium | reverse complement strand
GTCCATGATCGTGGGTTACAACACCGACATCAAGTACCGCCAGGAGGTCTTCCACATCCAGACCGAGGACAAGGGGCAGGGCAACCCCCTGATCGAGACCCTGGTCTACCTCCACGGCGAGATCCTCCTCTCGCGCCGCATCTCCTACGCCCACCTGCTGGAGTCGCCCGACAAGGTCAAGAAGGTCAAGAGCCTGATGAAGACCCAGCACGACCAGGTGATCGGCGAGCTGAAGGAGGGGAAGTTCTCGCACCTGATGTCGATGGACACCCAGGACATCGAGGACAAGACCCTCGACGAGATGGTGCTGGAATACCTGCAGAACGAGAACCCCTGAGCGTGCCCGACCGCGTCCTGCTCATCGACGGCATGTACCTGGTGTTCAGCTCCTTCTACTCGCACCAGGCCATGCGCACCCTGGCCAACGAGCCCACCGGCGCCGTGTTCGGCTTCATCAGCCGCGTCGAGGCGCTGATCCACGAGCTGCGCCCCGACCGCCTGGCCGTGGCCTTCGACTCCAAGGAGAAGAACTTCCGCCGCGAGATCTACCCCGAGTACAAGGCCAAGCGCCAGCAGCCGCCCGACGAGCTCCTGCAGCAGCTGCCGGCCGTGCGCGAGTACCTGGCGGGGCGCGGCATCCATGCCCTGGAGAAGCCGGGCCTCGAGGGCGACGACATCATCGCCCTGCTGGCCCGGCGCTATGCCGACGCCGGCAGCGAGGTGCTGATCTTCTCCGCCGACAAGGACCTCTTTCAGCTGGTGAACGACCGCGTCTTCGTCTATCACCCCAAGCTGAAGCGGAAGCTGGGGCGGGACGGCGTGAAGGAGGTGTTCGGCGTCTATCCCGAGCAGATCGTCGACTACCTCTCCCTGGCCGGCGACGCCTCCGACAACATCCCCGGCGTCCCGGGCATCGGCGACAAGACGGCGACCCGGCTGCTCGAGAAGTTCGGCGGGGTGGATACGCTGCTGGCCCGGCTGGAGGAGGTCGAGGGCAAGCTGCGGGACAAGCTCGCCGCCAGCGCCCCGCTGGTCGAGCGCTGGCGGCCGCTCCTCGATTTTTCGCGCATCCCTGAGACGGCCATCGACCTGGAGCTGCCCTCCTTCCGGCCCCGCTGCGACGAGAGCCTGCTCGCCCTCTACCGCCGCCTGCAGTTCCACAGCCTGCTCAAGAAGCTCGACGCCGCGGATGCCGCCCCCGCGGGCGCCTCGGGCGCGGGCGGGGGGGCCGCCCCGGCCGTGCGCATCGTCGCCGACCGCGCCGGGCTGCGGCGACTGGCGGCGCAGGCGCGCCGCGCCGGCGCCTTCGCCTTCGACGTCGAGACCACGGCCCTGGAGTTCACCGCCGCCGGGCTCGTCGGCGTCTCGCTGGCGCTGGCGGACGCCGCCTATTACGTGCCCCTGCTCGTGCCGGCGGCGGAGCGCTCCCGCTACCCGCTGGCCATCGACGACCTCCGCGCCGAGATGGCCGGACTGTTCGCCGATGCCGCGGTGCGCAAGACCGGTCACAACCTGAAGTTCGACGCGCTGCACCTGCGCGGGCAGGGGATGGAGGTCGCCGGCATCGAGCACGACACGATGGTCATGTCCTACCTGCTCTTCCCCAACCGCCGCGCCCACCAGCTGAAGGAGCTGAGCGTCGAGTTCCTGGGGGAGCGGCCGACGACCTACGAGGAGCTGGTCGGCAAGGGGAAAAGCCAGGTGCCGATCGCCGAGGTGGCGGCGGAGAAGGTCGCCTCCTACTGCGCCGCCGACGCCGACGGCTCGCGGCGGCTGGCCGCCGAGCTGCTGCCGCGGCTGCGCGAGCGCAAGCTCCTCGACCTGTACCGCGACGTCGAGATGCCCCTGGTCGGGGTGCTGGCCGACATGGAGTGGCAGGGCGTCCGCGTCGACCGCGCCTTCCTGAAGGAGGCCGACGGCCGGCTGCAGCGGGAGACCGCCGCCGCCGAGCGGGAGGTGCGCCGCCTGGCCGGCTATGACGTCAACCTCAACTCGCCGCAGCAGCTGGCCGAGCTGCTCTTCGACAAGATGGGGCTGCCGCAGAGCAAGCGCACGCGCAAGACCAAGGCCCAGTCCACCGACATCGAGGTGCTCGGCGAGCTGAAGGGCTTCCCGGTGGTGGAGCGCATCATCGCCCACCGCACGCTCAAGAAGCTCCACGCCACCTACGTCCAGGGGCTGCTGGCGAGCCTCGACGACCGCGACCGCGTGCACACCCAGTTCAACCAGACGGTGACCGCCACCGGCCGCCTCTCCTCCTCCAACCCCAACCTGCAGAACATCCCGGTGGGGGAGATCGCCGGCCTGAACCTGCGGCGGGCCTTCGTCGCCGCTCCGGGGCGGCGGCTGCTGTCGGCCGACTACTCGCAGATCGAGCTGCGGGTGATGGCCCACTTCTCGGAAGACCCCGAGCTGCTGCGCGCCTTCGCCGAGGGCGCCGACATCCACCAGCGCACCTCGGACCTGGTCTTCGGCCCCGGCCTGCCCGGACAGCGCCACGAGCTGCGCCGGCGCGCCAAGATCATCAACTTCTCCATCATCTACGGCAGCGGCGCCTACTCGCTGGCCAAGGAGCTGGGGGTGAGCTTCGCCGAGGCCAAGGACTTCATCGAGCGCTACTTCGAGACCTATCGCGGCGTGCGCGGCTTCATGGAGCGCGTCGTCGCCGACGCCGAGCGGGAGCCGGAGGTGCGTACCCTGGCCGGCCGCGTGCGCCCCATCCCCGAGGTGCAGAGCGCCAACCGCACGGTCAAGGAGAACGGCAAGCGCATGGCGGTGAACACCGTCATCCAGGGCAGCGCCGCCGACATCATCAAGATGGCCATGATCCGCATCCACGCCGGGCTGCGCGGCATGGAGAGCCGCCTGCTGCTGCAGGTCCACGACGAGCTCGTCTTCGAGTGCCCGCCGGCGGAGGAGAAGCGCCTGGCGGCGCTGGTGCGCGACGGCATGGAGAGCGCCGCGCAGCTGAAGGTGCCGCTGCGCGTGAGCCTGAAGCACGGGGAGAACTGGGCCGACATGGAGGCGCTCCGGGAGCGGCCATGAAGTCGATCGACGCCGAGCAGTTCCGGCGCATCGTGCGCCAGGGCATGGAGCACCTCTTCCGCGACCGCGAGCTGCTCAACCGCATCAACGTCTTCCCGGTCCCGGACGGCGACACCGGCGACAACCTGGTCCACACCCTGAAGCCGGTCTACGAGAACATGGGGCTCTGGCAAGAGACGCGCCTGGACGAGGCGGCCGCCCGCCTGGCCCAGGCCATGCTGCTCTCGGCCAAGGGCAACTCCGGCGTCATCTTCTCCCAGTTCTTCCACGCCTTCGCCCGCGCCATGAAGGGGCACGAGACCATCGGCCCGGCCGACTTCAGCCTGGCCATGGAGAAGGCGGTGCGCGACACCTACGCCGCCGTGGCCGACCCGCGCGAGGGGACGATCCTCACCGTGCTGCGCCACACCGCCGAGGAGTTCAAGCGCCTGGCGCTCAGCGGCGAGCGCTACCAGGTGATCTTCGAGAAGGCGATCGTCAAGGCCAAGGAGATCCTGGAGAAGACCCGCGACATGCTGCCGCAGATGAAGAAGGCGCGGGTGGTCGACGCCGGCGGACTGGGCTTCTTCCTGTTCTTCAAGGGCATGGCCGCCGCCGTCAGCGGCCACACCGCCGACGCGGCCGGCGAAGGCGCCGCGCCGTTCGACCAGGCGCCGCAGGCCGTGGACGCCGCCGAGTTCGCCTTCTGCGCCGAGTGGGTGCTGCGGCCGCGCGGCCGCGGCCGCGATTTCTTCCTGGGGCGGCTCAAGCCGTTCGGCGACTCGCTGCTCGTGGCCGGCGCCGATGACCTGCTGCACCTGCACATCCACACCGACCTGCCGCAGGAGGTCGAGGCGGAGCTGGGGCGGCACGGCGAGATCGTCTCGCGCAAGGTCGACTCGCTGCGGCCGCCGGCGCCGTCTCCGGCGCTCGCCGCCGCGCTGATCATCGACTCGGCCGTCGACATCCCCGAGGCGACGGAGCGCGCCGCGGCGGTGGCCGTGGTGCCGCTGCAGATCCAGCTCAACGGCGAGTACCGCCGCGACCGGCTCGACATCGCCAAGGAGGAGCTCTACCGGCGCATGCGCGCCGAGAAGGACCTGGTGGTGAAGACCTCCCAGCCCTCCCCCGGCGATTTCCAGGCCGCCTTCGCGGCCGCCCTGGCCAGCGGCCGCCCGGCGCTCCTCTTCGGCCTCTCGTCCCGGCTGAGCGGCTCGCTGCAGGCGGCGCGGGCGGCCCTGCGCCTGCTGGGCGAGGCCGAGCAGGCGCGGGTGCGCCTCGTGGACACGCTCAACGTGTCCGGCGGCGCCGGCCTGCTGCTGTTGCGCGCCATCCGCCTGCTGGAGCGAGGGATGGACCCCGAGCAGGTCGCCCGCGACGTGGAGTCGCGCCGCGGCGAGGTCGTCTCGCTGGGCTATGTCGAGTCGCTGGAGTACGCCGTGCGCGGCGGCCGGCTCCCTGCCGCCGCCGGCTGGCTGCAGCGGCGGCTGGGCGTCCGGCCGCTGGTGGCCTTCGAGAAGGGGAAGCTGGTGCGCAAGGGGGCGCTGCTCAGCGCCCGCCGCAAGGAACGCAAGGTCGTGCGCCGCTTCCTGCGCCGCCTGGACCGGGGGCGCAGCCATGCGCTGGCCATCGTCTACACCGACGACCCGCGCTCGGCCCTGCGTCTGGAGGACGAGTTGGCCAGGAGCGGGCTGCGGATTTCGGCCATGTACCAGGCGGTCGGCGCGGCGGTGCTCGGCGCCCACGCCGGGCCGGGCACCTTCTGCCTGTTCGCCCTTCCCGACCCGTTGGAGAACGACTGAACCGGGGGATGCCATGGAAGACAAGATCCGGCTGGGGATCAGCTCGTGCCTGCTGGGGAACAAGGTGCGCTTCGACGGCGGGCACAAGCTCGATCCCTTCCTGGTGCACACCCTGGGCGAATGGGTGGAGTACGTGCCCGTCTGCCCCGAGGTCGAGTCGGGGTTCCTGGTGCCGCGCGAGGCCTTCCGCCTGGTCGGCGACCCGGAGCGTCCGCGCCTGGTCACGCGCCAGACCGGGGTCGACGCCACGCCGCGGATGGAGCGCTGGATCGCCGGCAAGCTGCCGGAGCTGGAGCGCCTGGGGCTGTGCGGATTCATCTTCAAGAGCCAGTCGCCCTCCAGCGGCATGGAGCGGGTCAAGGTCTACAACGACAAGGGCGTCGCCGAAAAAAAGGGCAGGGGGATCTTCGCCCGGGCGCTGATGGAGCGCCTGCCCCTGCTGCCGGTGGAGGAGGAGGGGCGGCTGCAGGACATCCACCTGCGCGAGAACTTCATCGTGCGCATCTTCGCCTACCGCCGCTGGAAGGACCTGGTTGCAAAAGAAGCGACGGCGGCGAAGCTGGTGGACTTCCAGCGCCGCCACAAGTACCTGCTCATGGCCCACAGCCCGGAGCTGGCGCATCGCCTGGGGGCGCTGGCGGCGCAGGCCGGAAAACGGCCGCTGGCCGGGCTGCTGCTTGAGTACGAGGCGCTGTTCATGGCCGCCCTGCAGCAGAAGGCCACGGTGCGCAAGAACGCCAACGTGCTGCAGCACATGCTCGGCTACTTCAAGAAGCAGCTCGACGACTTCGAGAAGCAGGAGCTGCTCCAGTCGATCGAGAACTACCGCCTGAGCCTCGTGCCGCTGGTCGTGCCGCTGACGCTGCTGAAGCACTACATCGCCAAGTTCCGCCAGCCGTATCTCCAGGACCAGCATTACCTGGACCCGCACCCGCTGGAGCTCAAGCTCCGCAACCACGCGTAAAGGGCTCGAAGATTGGAACTTGGCGTACGGCTGACGGCGTATGGCGTAGGGCTTCAGAAACTCCAGGGAAGACAGAGAGAAGCCAGAGGGAAAGACAGAGGGAAGACAGAGTGAGAAAGAAGTTCCGAAAAGGCTTATCCCACTTTCTCTTCCCTCATTCTTCCCTCGCTCTTCCCTTTGTTTTCCCTGAGATCGTTTTCCGTCTTGTCGGGCACCGCCGGCCGTGTGC
>DAHVOV010000069.1 GCA_027318645.1 Candidatus Aminicenantota bacterium | reverse complement strand
AACGGCGACCGCGGCGATGCGCTCCTCGCCGAACTCCTCGTCGGCGGCGTTGACGGCCTCGCTGACGCCGTCGGAAAAGACGATCAGCCGGTCGCCCGGCGCCAGCTCCGTCCGGCTCTCCTCGAAGGGGAACGACTCCAGGCAGCCCAGCGCCAGCCCGCCGGCGCTCAGGCGGCTCGTCCCACCGCCGGCGCGGAGCAGCAGCGGATAGTTGTGGCCGGCGTTTCAGTAGTGGACAAGGTGTGCGACGGTGTCCAGGCAGCCGAAGAAGAGGGTGGCGAACTTCTCGGGACTGGTGCTGCGGTAGAGGAGGGTGTTGACCTTCTCCAGGCACGAGGTCGGCGAGGTGCCGGAAATGGCCTGGCCGCGGATCGCCGCCTGCAGGTTGGCCATCAACAGCGCCGCCGGCAGCCCCTTGCCCGAGACGTCGCCCAGGCAGAAGCCCAGGCGCGGGCCGTCCAGGACCAGGAAGTCGTAATAGTCGCCGCCGACCTCCTTGGCCGGCACGCTCTTGCCGGCGATGTCATAGCCCGGCGGCCGCGGCGTCTCCTTGGGCAGCAGGTTGCCCTGGATCTCGCGCGCCAGGTTCAGCTCCTCCTGGACGCGCAGCAGCGTCTTCTCCTTCTCGGCCAGGCGGGCGTTTTCGATCACCTGGGACGACTCGCTGGCGATGATGGCCAGCAGCCGCTGGTCGTCCTCGCTGAACCCCGCCCCCGCCTTCTTGTTGAACACGGCCAGCAGGCCGGTCATGCGCCCCTTGCAGAGCAGGGGCACGCACAGCAGCGAGCGCACGGTGAAGAGGTCGCCGACGCCGGTGGCGAAGCGCGGGTCGCTGCCCAGGTCGTTGATCAGCAGCGGCGCGCGGTGGGTCAGCATCCAGCCGGCCAGCTGGTCGTCCAGGCGGAAGGGCAGGCGCCTGTGGCTGGTGTCGCCGACGCGGCACAGAGTCTGGAACGGCCGCTCCTCCTTGTGTTCCTCCAGCAGCAGCACCGCACCCTGCTCGGCTCGCAGGTGATGGACGCAGCGCTGGGTCATCAGGTCGAGGATCTTTTCCAGCGCCAGCGAGGAGTTGATGGCCGTGGCGATCTCGTTGAGGATGGCCAGCTCCTCGACGGCTCGCTGCAGGCGTTGGTTCTCCCTGCCCAGACGCTGGACCTCGTCGAGAAGGCTCCCCTCCAGACCCGTCGGGTCCTTTCGTTCCATCTCCCCACCTGTCCCTTGTCCATGATTTTAACGATTGAAAAACGAAATAGCAACCATGGCGGGCGAAAAAGGGGAAAAACCCTAGCCGGAGGTTTTTTGCCTGTTTTTCCGCCGCCGAGGCGGGAGAAGGGGAGTAACCGCGGGCCGGTCTGCCTTACGTCACGGCCTGCCGGGCCGATTCCAGGTCGGGAAAGATGGGGAACAGCTTGTCGAAGCCGGCGATGGCGAAGACCTCGGCGATGTGCGGCGATAACCCGTAGAGAGCCAGCGTCCCACCCTGCTTGCGGACCAGCTTGAGCAGGACCAACAGCGCGCCCAGCCCGGCGCTGCCGATGTATTCCAGGGCGGTACAGTCGACCAGGAGGCGCGCCTCGCGCTGGCCGATCTCCTGTACGCGGCCCTTGAGGGTCTCGGCATTCAGCGAGTCGACGCGGCCGCCGATCTCCAGCAGGGCATGGGAAGCGGTCTTGCTTTCGCGGATGGTCATGTGGCTCTCTCCTCTGCGCCGAGGCGCTTGACCAGGATCAGGCGGTTGCCGGCCGCGCGGCGCTGGTAGCGGACCTGGTCCAGCAGCCGCCGCACCAGATGGATGCCCAGG
>DAHVOV010000338.1 GCA_027318645.1 Candidatus Aminicenantota bacterium | reverse complement strand
GATCTTGGACGATAACAGGTTCACTTGCGGCGGCGGCAAGGTACGCGATAATCTACGGCGGCGCGTCAAGCCACCTGCTCGGGTATGTGGACTTCGACGGGGATAAGAACCCCGAAGACGGCACTCTCACGATTACATGGGACAGCAACGGCATACTTACGCTGACTGCATCGTAAGCAATGAGGGCTGAGCAGGTCTGCAGGGAAGGGGGTGAGATGAATGGCAACGCAGACTAGGTATCCGAGCAGCTATGCTCAATACGGCAGCGAAAAACAATGGACAAATCCCGAAAATGCGTGCGCAACGGGCGACAGCGCATATGCGACGGGAACAGTCAAGGACACAACGACATCATTCACGAATAACCTCTATTATAATTGGGGATTCACAATTCCTGCCGGGAGCACCATTAACAGCGTTACGCTTGAAGCCCGATGCTATAGCAGCACATTAAGCAGCTACTTTTCCGTCGCGGCATATCAAAATGGCACATTGCGCGGCTCAACGGCGCGGGAACTAGTTTCCGCAGGCAGTTGGACAATCGTCGACAATGCGAGCACTGGCACGTGGTCGGTGACGGAGTTGAACAGCAACACCCTGGCAGGCGGGCTGTCATTCCTGATAATCGGCGAGGGCAATAACAATACAAACCGCTCAGTGTATTGCGACTACGTAAGAGTCACCGTCGACTACACTGAGGCTGCCGGCACGGATGTCGAAATCACAGCAACAGTCGCAAATACGGCAACGGCAGGCAATGCACCCTCAGTCAAGGCGAACAGCAAGGTCACTGCACCGACGTGCAGCACGACGACTGCGGCACCGACACCAGATATTAAATGCAGCATCGGCATACGAGGGCCGCCTGCGAATACAGCCCTTGCATTCGTAGCACCGGGCATATCATCGACGGGGAGCGCGTCCGTCTCGGCGCCTGCCGCTTCAAGCACCGAGGCATTCAACGTCCCTGCCATATCGACCACAAGCGAACAGGCGGTCGCTGCTACTCCAGCCGACACGACCACGTCCGCCTGATGCGCAGGACCGTCGGCCCCGCCATCGGCGTCAAGGCCTCGGGCGGGATCCGCAACTTCAAGGACGCCTGGCGCCTGATCCAGGCCGGCGCCTCGCGCCTGGGCGTCAGCGCATCGGTGGCCATCGTCGAGGGGCTGTCGCTCTACCGCTTCGCCCCCGACGCCTGGCTGGAGGAGGAGATCCCCTGCCATTTCTGCCCGTCGCGCTTCGCCAGCATCGACAAGCAGCCCAAGGCGGTCTACGCCTACTACAAGAAGAAGTGCCTGGCCTGCCCGCACCTCGAGACCTTCAACCGCTTCTACGAATAATGGGGGAATCATGAACGGCTGGATGGGACGGATCGTCACGATCGACCTGGGCAGCGGCCGGCAGGAGGAACTCCCGGTCGGCGACGAGATGCGCCGCCGCTACCTGGGCGGGCGCGGCCTGGGGGTCCGGCTCTATTCCGACCTGTGCCCGCAACCGCTCGACCCCCTGGCCCCCGAGAACGCCATCCTCTTCATGACCGGCCCGCTCACCGGGACGGTGATGACCTCGGGGCGCTTCCAGGTCGTGTCGCGCTCGCCCCTGACCGGGACCATCTGCGATTCCAGCTCGGGCGGAAGCTTCGGCGCCGCCCTCAAGAGCGCCGGCCTCGACGGCCTGGTCGTCCGCGGCCGCGCCGAACGCCCCGTGTACCTGGCCGTCTCCCCCGCGGGGGTCGAGGTGCGCGACGCCGCCGGGATCTGGGGGCTGAACACGCAGCCGGCGCAGAAGGCGCTGCAGGAGCGGGCCGGCGCCAAGGCGTCGGTCGCCTGCATCGGCCCGGCCGGCGAGAACCTCGTCCCCTTCGCCGCCATCCTGAACGATCGCGACCGCGCCGCCGGCCGCGGCGGCATGGGCGCCGTCATGGGCGCCAAGAACCTGAAGGCCGTGGTCGCCGCCGGCGACCGGGCGACCGCCATCGCCGACCCCGAGGGCTACCGGGAGATGGGCCTGCGCCTCGACCGCGCCGTGGACAAGAACCCGGTCACCGGCAAGTCGCTGCAGGTGCTGGGCACCTCGGTGCTGGTCAACATCGTCAACGCCCACGGCATGTTCCCCACCGAGAACTTCCGCCGCGGCGTGTTCAACGACGCCGAGGGCATCAGCGGCGAGAAGATCGCCGAGTCGCTGCTGCTGCGGCAGAGCGCCTGCTACAAGTGCCCGATCGGCTGCGGCCGCACCACGCGCACGAGGAACAAGTCCGGCGAGGGGCCGGAATACGAGACGGTCTGGGCGTTCGGCGCCCACCTCGGCGTCAGCGACCTGGCCGCCATCGCCGAGGCCAACTACGCGTGCAACGAGCTGGGGCTGGACACCATCACCATGGGCAGCACCATCGGCTGCGCCATGGAGCTCTGCGAGAGCGGCGCCTGGGACGCCGGGTTGCGCTGGGGCGACGCCGGCCGGCTCGCGGGCTGGGTGGAGGACACGGCCCATCTCCGCGGCGTCGGCGTGGATCTCGCCCTGGGATCGAAGCGCCTGGCCGCGAAGTTCGGGAAGCCCGAGCTGGCCATGCAGGTCAAGGGCATGGAGATCCCGGCCTATGACCCGCGCGGCGCCCAGGGCATGGCCCTGGCCTACGCCACCTCCAGCCGCGGCGGCTGCCACATGCGCGCCTACATGATCATGCCCGAGGTGCTCGGCCACCCCGTGTTCCTCGACCGCTTCTCCACCGCCGGCAAGCCGGAGATCGTCGCCCTGTTCCAGGACATCGCCGCCGTGGTCGACTCCCTGGTGCTCTGCCGCTTCCTGCAGTTCGCCGTGGGCATCTCCACCCTCAGCGAGATGCTGCGCACCGTCACCGGCCTGGACTTCGGCGACGAGGAGCTGCTGCGCGCCGGCCGGCGCGTCAACACCCTGGAGCGCCTGGTCAACATCCGCGCCGGCTTCACCCGCGCCGACGACACGCTGCCGCCGCGCTTCCTCAACGAGGAGTTCCAGACCGGGTCGTCGCGCCACCGCGTGGTGCGCCTGGAGGAGATGCTCGACCGCTATTACGCCGTGCGCGGCTGGGACCCCCTGGGGAAGCCCACGGCCGCCACCCTGGCCGAGCTCGGCCTGTAGGATGGCCGGGACGGTCGAGGTCCGCTTCTACGCGCTGCTGCGCCGGCGCCTGGAGCGCAGCGCGCTCGCGGTCGACGGCGACGGCCTGGCCGTGCTGGACCTGCTGTCCCGCGCCGAGCAGCAGGCCGGCCGCCCTTTCCTCGACGAGATCCTCGACCGCGGGCGCGGGCTGCTGAACGGGACCATGATCCTGGTCAACGGCGAGAACATCCGCCTGAAGCAGGGGCTGGCGACGCGGGTCCGCGCCGGGGACGTCGTGGACCTCTTCTCTCCCGCCGGCGGCGGCTGAGCCGCTACCTAGATCTGTCCAAAATAACATTGAAAGAAACACTTAAGACTAGTAGGACTGAAGCACCAATTTCCATTGTCCGAAACCGAGGAAATGGGTTCTCCAGGGAAGAGAGAGGGAAGACAGAGGGAAGACAAAGTGGGAAAGAATCTCTGCAAAGGCTTTTCCCACTCTCTCTTCCCTCATTCTTCCCTCTGGTTTCCCTTTGCCTTCCCTGTGCCTCGCTAACAGTGCTTGCAGTCTGTCCAAAGAACGATTAATTTTGGACAGCAATCACCGCTACCCTTCCCCCAGCGCCTCGCGCACCTTGGCCAGCAGCCGGTCCATGGCGAAGGGCTTGGCGATGAAGTTCGCCTCCCCGTCGGCCAGGCCGTGGTCGGCGATGATGTCGGCCGCGTGCCCCGACATGAAGAGCCGCTTCAGCCCGGGGCGGCCCGCCTCGAGGCGCCGGGCCAGCTCGCGGCCGTCCATCTCGGGCATGACCAGGTCGGTGAGCAGCAGGTCGATGGCGCCGCCGTGCTCCGCGGCCAGGCGCAGGGCCGCGCCGGGCGACCCCGCCGCCAGCACCCGGTACCCCGTCTCACGCAGCAGCAGCTCCACGATCTCCAGGATGGCCGGCTCGTCCTCCACCACCAGGACCGTCTCGCTGCCGCGCAGGTCGCCGCCCCGCCTGGCGGGCGCTTCCTCCGGCGCCACGGCGCCCGCCTGGAGCGGCAGGAGAATGGCGAAGGTGGATCCCCGACCCGGCGCGCTGTCCACGGAGATGAAGCCATGGTTCTGCTGCACGATGCCGTATACGGCGGGCAGGCCGAGGCCGGTGCCGCGGCCCAGGGGCTTGGTGGTATAGAACGGCTCGAAGATCTGCGCCTGGACCTCGGGCGGCATGCCGCAGCCGGAATCGCGCACTTCCAGCCGCGCGTACGCGCCGGGAGCGGCGTTGGGCCAGGCGGCGCAGGCGGCCTCGTCCAGGCGGACGCGGCCCGTGGCCAGGGTGATGCGGCCCACGCCGGCGATGGCGTCGCGGGCGTTCAGGCAGAGGTTCGTCAGCACCTGCATCAGCTGCTGCGGATCGAAGAGCACGGGGCCCAGCCCGTCCCCGGGCCGCCATTCCAGCGACTTGTCCTCGCCGACCAGCCGCCGCAGCATGTCCAGCGCTTCGGTCACGGTCTCGTTCAGGTCGATCAGCCTTGGGTTCGCCGCCTGCCGCCGGGCGAAGGCGAGCAGCTGGCGCGTCAGCTCGGCCGAGCGGCCGGCGGCCTGGTCGATGGCTTGCAGCCCGGCCTGCAGCGCATGGCCGGGAGGCAGCCCGCTCATGGCCATCTCGGCGTGGATCAGGATTACTTCCAGCATGTTGTTCAGTTCATGGGCCATGCCGCCGGCGAGGCGGCCGATGGAGTCCATCTTCTGTGAGTGCAGGAGCAGGGACTGCAGCTTTTCGCGCTCCGCCGTTGCCCGCTTGCTGTCGTCGATGTCGATCTCGACGCCGTCCCAGATCAGGCGGCCGTCGGCCTGGCGGTGCGGGGCGGAAGTGAACAGGCGCCAGCGG